>CAZSTU010000068.1:0-1358 GCA_964609745.1 uncultured Halanaerobiaceae bacterium | reverse complement strand
CCCCGGTCAAAAATCTAAAAATACCGAACATAAAAAGTTTAGGAAACCCTGCCTGGGAAGGTAATAAAAAGGATTCCCCCAATTTGTTTGATAAGGAAACAATCCTGTTTGCAAAAGAAAACTTGGGCGGCGGCAGTTCCCGCAAACAGGCGCCATTTTCCTTAAAGGGGGCCGGATTACAGCCAGTTATAGCTAATCATTTGCTCGGATATTTTTTAGAAATGCTATTAATCTGGGATTACCGGTGATAGAGGCTCCAAAGGCGGTAGATGAAGCGGACAGGGGAGACGTCATCACAGTAAATATTGAAGAAGGTGTAATTTACAATAAAACAAAGGACAGTCGGGTGGAGTTTTCTCCATAGCCGGATATGATTCGGGAGATACTTATGGCAGATGGAGTGACAGGTTATTTTAAGGAGAGATAGTATGTTTGAGGGTATAAAGGGAATTCATCATATTGCATTTGTAGTGGAAGATTTTGATAAAAGTATTGAAATATTTAAAGATGAACTGGGATTGAATTATCAGGGGGAGGCTTCCCTTGATTACAGGGGGGTCAGAGTTGGTGTTTTTGAAGCAGGTGACCTGCTTTTAGAAATAATTCATCCGTATAAAAAAGGACCGGTTAAGGACTATATGGATAAAAATGGACCCGGCTTTTTTCATATGGCCTTTGATGTAGAAAATATAGAATATGCCATCTGTAGTATGATTGATCATAAAGGGTCTATTAAAATGAAAGACAGAGTTCCGCGGGAAGGATTAAACTGGGAAGTTGCTTCATTTAAAAAATGTGATACCCTTGATATTATTATGCAGTTTGCAGAAGGTCCAAAGGAAATAGAGTGATGAAATTTAAATATGGCAAAAAAAGCATAGAGTTAAATATAAATGAAAATAAAGTTATTAAAACACTTTTAGCAAAAGAAAAACCTGGAATAAAAGATGCTGAAAGTGTTGTAAGAGAATGTCTTGTTGATCCTGTTAAATCCCCGCCACTAGAAGAACTACTGCAGGATAAATCACCAGAGAATATAGTTATTATAGTCAATGATATCAGCAGACCAACCCCCTATAATATTCTTTTACCACCTCTGCTTGATATCATACACAAAACCGGGATAAAAGCCGAGCAGATAACGTTTTTAGTGGCCACCGGAGTGCACTACCCGCAGACAGAAGAACAGAGCAGAGAAATATATAGCAGAAGAATTTATGATAATTACAGTTTTGAATACCATAATCCTGATGATAATCTGGTTAGTATGGGAAAACTGAGTTCAGGTAATGAATTGCTGCTAAATAAAACATGGGGTGAAGCAGATTTTTTAATTACTACAGGTTGGATTCTGCCCC
>CAZSTU010000067.1:0-11614 GCA_964609745.1 uncultured Halanaerobiaceae bacterium | reverse complement strand
GAAGAAAATGATAAAGAGAAAAAGGGACCTATTGCCATACGCTATGCCCGGGAAAATTTTTCCTGGGGTAGAGTTGCTGATGAATTGGAGAATTTGTATATGTCAGCACTGGAGAGGAGGAATTGATGAAAACAGTGATGGTAATTCCCACTTATTGGGGAAGAAATACAAAGACAGGCTGGCAGATGAGTGATGATATTTATGATCATCCTACACCTCTTAATAGGGAAGGTACTCTTGGTCGTGTTTTGAAAAGCATAAATATATTAGAGGATAAAGATTTCGAACTGGTAATCCCTGTAGTTTCTACTGCTCCTGAAATAAGGACAAAAGTGTATAATAAAGTTAAAAAAATTGTTGATATATATCATCCTCCGGTCAAAACATATCTTTTTGCTGACTGGCAGCTTAAAGAGATAAAAAAACTTTATCAGGCAGTTGGTTTTAATGAAAGCCTTGAATTATTGACTTTAAGTGGATATTCCAATATTCGCAACATGTGTCTTTTTTCTGCTTATTTATTACAGGCAGATGTAGTGGTCTTAATTGATGATGATGAAGTATTTGAAGATCCGAAGTTTATGAATAAAGCTAAAAAATTTATAGGTGGAAGAATGTTTGGGCAAACTGTAGATGGAGTAGCCGGATATTATTTAAATAGACATGATGAATATTATGACGATGTTGAAATTGAACCATGGATGACTTTTTGGAATCGTTTTGGGAGCAAAGCAAAAGCTTTTGATAAAGTTATAAACCGTAAACCGCGACTAAAAGCAACACCTTTTGCTTTTGGTGGATGTATGGTGATTCACCGTTCTCTATTTAAGATTGTACCCTTTGATCCTAATTTACCCCGGGGAGAGGATATTGATTATGTAATAAACTCAAGAATGTTTAGTTTTAATTTTTTCCTGGACAATAAACTTAATATAAAGCACCTGCCACCTCCCAAACACCATCCGATATGGCAGAGATTGCGTCAGGATATATTTAGATTTTATTATGACAGAGCCAAAATTGAAGGGCAGTTTGAAAAACCAAATATGGTAATGGTTGAACCGGCTGATTTTGATCCTTATCCGGGTGAGTTTTTGACTGAGAAACTTGAAGTTGAAGTCTTTCGTACAAATGTATTGCTGGCACTGGATTATTTAAGTCGGGGAATGAATAAAGAAAGTGAAGCTGCCATTAAAAATATTTATCTCAGTAAATATGAGACTATTCCTAAAAACAATGTTTTTGCTGCTTATCTTAAAGTACAGGAAAATTGGGAAATGATTTTATCATTTGCCAGGGAAAATCTCTTATATTTAAAATCAATTTTAGAAAAAGGAATAATAAAAAGTAAAAAAGTAAAGAGAGACTTTAATTTAAGGAATGGTATGGTTTTTACACCTGATAATCTTTCACGAATTTCTAAACTACCTTTTTTTATCAGTCTTAATGAAGAGGAAGTACAGAAAATATTGCAAATTTGTAATTTTGAACACTATGAACCTGATAGTGTAATTGTTTCACCGGGAAGTAAAGATCAAAATATTTATATTATTAGTGAAGGAAAAGTAAAGATTGTCAAAGAAGAAGATGAAAGTGGGGAAAAAATACTTTTAGGAAAACTTAAAGAGGGAGAACATTTTGGAGAGTCTTCGCTGTTTTCGAGCAAGTCTACCCGGTTCCTTGTTGAAGTAGTTGCAGAACTTCCCACAGAGTTGATAGTGATACAAAGAGAAAAGCTATTAAGTTTTTTTGGAGAAAATTATCGTTCGAGTGTTAAATTACTTCTTTATTTAAGTAAAAAGTTGAATGATAGACTTGAAGAAGTAACAGAGCGATATACAGATAGCAGGGCGAAAAATATTGATCTGAGTCAAAAAATAGATTAATTGAGGTGAAAAAATGGAAATTCCACCTGCAGGAAAACATTCACTGCTTGGTAGAATTAAAGTTCCTGGTGATAAATCTATTTCCCATAGAGCCCTTATATTTGCATCAATAGCATCAGGCAATAGTAAAATCAAAGGATTACTTGAAGCTGAAGATTGTTTGCATACTCTTGAAATCATGCAAAATCTTGGAGTAGAAATTATTAATAGTAATAGTAGAGAATACAGGATTAAAGGTGTAGGCATGTATGGAATCAGGGAAGCTGATAAAGTTCTTGATTGTGGTAACTCTGGTACTACAATGCGTATTTTAAGCGGCCTTCTTGCAGCACAAAATTATTATTATGTTCTCAGTGGTGATAATTCGTTAAGAAATAGACCAATGACAAGAATAAAAATACCATTACAGAAGATGGGGGCTGAAATCTGGAGCAGGAAAAATGGGAGAGCTCCTTTGAGTATTAAAGGAGGTAAATTAAATACAATAGAATATGATTTACCTGTGGCCAGTGCTCAGGTAAAGTCAGCTATTTTGCTGGCAGGCCTTTATACTTCAGGAATAGTTAAGATCAGAGAACCAGCGCTATCAAGAGATCACACAGAAAAAATGTTAAAGATGATGGGTGTTGATTTAAAAAAAGAAGGCAAAGAAATAATATTAAATACTAAAGATTTATCAAAATTGAATTCATTTAACATTGAAATACCAGCTGACATTTCATCTGCTGCTTTTATACTGGCTGGGGGACTAATAGTAAAAGGAAGTGAGCTTTTGGTAAAGAATGTGGGGATAAATTATACCAGGAATGGATTTCTTGAAATACTTAAAAAAATGGATGCAGATATAACTTTACATAATAAAGTTAAAAGTGGAAGTGAACCTACTGCTGATATTAAAGTTAAATATAGTAAATTAAAAGGAGTAAATATTTCTGGTGAAATTATACCACGACTACTTGATGAGATTCCTATTCTTGCTGTTCTCGCCACACAGGCTGAAGGGAAGACAGTAATAAGAGATGCTGAAGAACTGCGTGTAAAAGAAACTGATAGGTTGAAAGCGCTTTCAAGTGAACTAATAAAAATCGGTGCCGATATAAAGGAATTAAAGGATGGCTTGATAGTTAAAGGGCCAGTAGAGTTATCTGGAGGAAGGGTGAAAAGTCACGGTGATCACAGGATAGCTATGGCTCTGGCAATTGCAGGACTGGTATCGAATAATGGTGTCGAAATTGAAAACAGTGAAGTTGTAGCAAACTCTTTTCCCGATTTTCAGGAAAAACTGCTGAAAGTTTTGTATAATTACAATTAGGGGGGATATACATATATGTTTGAGTATTACACGGCAGGAGAGTCACATGGACCTGAGCTTACTGCTATTATAAAGAGTTTGCCCGCTGGATTAAAAATTAATACTGAAGGTATTAATGAAGAACTGCAGCGTAGGCAAAAGGGCTATGGAAGAGGAAAAAGAATGGAGATTGAAAGAGATAAAGTAGAGATTACTTCTGGTTTAAGAAAAGGGAAAACACTTGGCAGTCCTTTAACTTTAAAAATAAAGAATAAAGACTGGGAAAACTGGAAAAATGTAATGTCAATAGAGAAAGGTTGTAATAGTAAAACAGATAAATTTGTTAGTGAAGAAGTAACCAAACCCAGACCGGGCCATGCTGACCTGGCAGGAGGGTTAAAATACGGTTTTTCTGATCTTCGCAATGTTTTGGAAAGAGCCAGTGCTAGGAAAACAGCCATAAGAACTGCTGTTGGTACAGTTTGCCGTCAATTTCTCTCCAATGTGGATATCAAAATTTTTAGCCATGTTATACAGATAGGAAATATTAAAGCGGAAAAATGGAAAACAATATTAGCAAAAAGTGGGGAAGAATTTTATTATGATAATTATTTTCAAAAAGTTGAGGATTCATCATTACGCTGCGGAAATGCTCAAAAAACTAAAGAAATGAAAAATTTAATAGACAGATGGGCAGCTAAAGGAGAATCAGTGGGAGGAGTGTTTGAAATAATTGTTTCCGGTATCCCTCCTGGTCTTGGAAGTTATACTCATTGGGATCACAGGCTAGATAGCAGATTATCTGCGGCTTTGATAAGTATTCCGGCAATCAAAGGCGTAGAAATAGGAGAGGCTTTTACTTCTGCAAAATCTCCGGGTTCTAAAGTACATGATCAAATTTATTATCAAAAGAAATTTGGTTTTTATCGTTCTAGCAATAAGGCAGGAGGGATAGAAGGAGGAGTCAGTAATGGTGAAAATATTATTTTGAAACTTGCAATGAAGCCCATCCCGACTCTATCCAGTCCTCTTAATTCAGTTGATATTAAATCAAAAAAAGAAATAAAAGCTGCCAGAGAAAGATCAGATGTTTGTGCTGTTCCGTCAGCCAGTATTGTAGGAGAAGCGGTGACCGCTATAGTAATAGCTCAGACTTTTTCTGAAAAATTTAGTGGTGACAATATTGGTGATATTATAAATAATTATAATAATTATATGTCTCGAATAAAAAAATTTAATGGGGGGTGATATAATGAAATATAAAGTTAATGTAAATTTAAAAGAATTGAGTTACCCCATATATATTAAAAAAAGTTTATTTGATAGTATAATAGAAATTATAAATGAAAAATTACCAAATTTAGATAAAGTATGTATTGTTTCTGATAAAAATGTTTATCCTCTTTACGGAAGAAAATTAAAAGAAATATTACTGAATGCGAATATGAATGTAGAAAAAGTAGTGCTTAAGCCTGGAGAAAAAAGTAAATCCTATTACAGTTTAAAATTAATATATAATAAATTACTGGAAAATGATTTTGACCGTTATTCAGCTCTTATAAGTCTTGGTGGAGGAGTTGTGGGAGATATAGCAGGATATGCTGCAGCCACTTATATGAGAGGAATGAGGTTGATTCAGATACCAACAACCCTTTTAGCTCAGGTTGATAGTAGTATTGGCGGTAAAGTTGCTATAAATCATCCCAAAGCTAAAAATTTAATTGGCACATTTTACCAACCAGAACTTGTAATAATTAATATAGAATTTTTGAATTCTCTTACACAAAAAGAATATATTTCCGGAATGGCAGAAGTAATAAAACATGGTTACGCTTTAAATAAAGATTATTTTAATTTTGTTAAAACAAACCATGAAAAAATACTCAATCTGACTCCTTCTAAATTAATTGAAATGATATATGGGTCCTGTCTGATTAAAAAAAATATTGTTGAGAGGGATGTCAGAGATAGAGGAGAAAGGGCCAGGTTGAATTTTGGTCATACTATAGGACATGCCCTGGAAAGCGTAACCAGTTATAATATTTTAAAACATGGAGAAGCTGTATCTTTAGGTATGTTTTTAGAGAGTAAACTTGCCTGTAGATTAGGTTTTTTAAAATGTGAAAAATTGAATAGCTTATTTGAGGTTCTTCAAAAGTATGGTTTGCCAACTGAAGTTCCGGATGAGCTGGATATTGATGAAATTATTAATATTATAAAAAACGATAAAAAATCAAAACATAACAAGGTCCGATTTGTACTCCCAGTTGATATTGGGAAAACCGTTGTTACATATGATTGGAAAGAAAAAGATTTATATAATTTATTTAACGATATTTGATATAATAGAGTAAAGATTTTATAATAATTTTAAATGCAATTTATTTGCAAAAAAGGGTGATGATAAATGAAAAATTTTAATATGTATATGAAAAATTATCATTTTGCTTTTTTTATGATAGGCTTTTTTATACTGTTATTAATTTTTGTAAATGCTGAGGTGGGTGCTGAAAACAATAGGATTAAAGTAGCGTCTGGTATAGTACCTTTAGAAACCTTTGTGGAAAAAGTGGGAGGAGAGAAAGTACAAACTGTTACTTTAATACCACCTGGCTATAGTCCGGCTAATTATGCTCCAGGTTCTAAGCTTATGAAAGAACTGAGTACAGCAAATTTATATTTTACTCTGGAAATGCCTGCAGAAAGAGCAAATATTTTGCCGGAACTTGATTCGTTTAATAAAGATATTGAGGTAGTGAAATTAAATAAACTGGTTGCAGAAAAATACAAACCTCGTTATTTTAAGGAAGATCATGAGCATGGGGAAAATGACCATTCTCATGGAGATGTAGATCCTCATATATGGCTTTCACCAAAACGTGTAATATATATGATTGACATCATTGCTGATACTTTAAGTGAATATGATCAAAATAATAAAGATTATTACCAAAATAATGCAGAAGAGTACAAGTTAAAAATAAATAAATTAGATGAGGAAATAAGAGAAGAGCTATCACAGATAAAAGAAAAGACTGTACTCATATATCATCCTGTAATTGGCTATTATACAGATGAGTATAATTTAGAGATGAAAGCAATAGAAGAAGACGGCAAAAAAGCTACTCCTCAAAAATTACAGAG
Organism: uncultured Halanaerobiaceae bacterium; assembly: GCA_964609745.1. Taxonomy (GTDB): domain Bacteria; phylum Bacillota; class Halanaerobiia; order Halanaerobiales; family DATFIM01; genus CAZSTU01. The sequence goes on along the minus strand of CAZSTU010000067.1, from coordinate 5,293 downwards.
TTTAATTGAATATGCCCGGGAAAAAAATGTTGAAGTTGTATTTCATCAGGCTACAATTGATAGCAGACAAACTGAAGTGATTGCGAATGAAATAGGAGCTAATACTGTTGAAATTAATCCCCTTGCCGAAGATTATATAGCTACCATGAAAGAGATTACTGAATTAATTGTTGATTATAATAACTAAGTTTAGTTTGTAATAAATAATTTAAGTTTAATTAAAATCTCTCATTTTCTTACAAAAGAATGAGAGATTTATTTTTTTGAAGGAAAATCATCTTTTAGTTTGAATAATATATAATAGTGAGTATTTATAATTTATAATTAGATTTATAATTGAGGGGAAGGGGATAAAATAATGAATTTTGAAAGTTTAAAGAGCAGATTAATTATTATAGTTAGTATTCTTCTTCTGGTTGTTGTAGCAGGAAGTTCTTTTATATCCTATCGTCAGGCTAGTGATATTTTAAATAATAGTTTATTGAATTCAGCCTATACTGCAGCAGAAAAAAATGCTGAAATATTTTCAAAATCCATCAAAGAACCAATTAATGATATTGAAAATATAGACACAGATTGGATTGAGGAAAATGCAGGATTAATATCGACATTTGGTCCTGAGGAAACGAGAGGGTATTTTTGGGATCAACAACAGGAAAATTTTGAATCGTTATTGGATGATAGAGAATACTTTGATACTATGTTTGTTATAGATCTTAATGGAAATTATAGGAGTACTGCAGGAGAAGAGGAGAACTATGAAGATAAAGATTTTTTCAAAGAAGTTAGCGAGAAAGAAGAACTTGTAATTTCCAGTCCTTTTACCAATCCGGAAACTGGCAATAAAAGTGTGCATATAATAAGACCAGTTTTTGTGGAAGATGAAGTACAAATATTTGTAGGAGGCACTTTGAAATTATCATATTTAAATGAATTAACAGCAGATATGAATATTAACGGAGAAGGTTATGCCTGGGTTATTGATGGAGACTCAAATATTCTTGTACATGATGATAAAGAAATGCTAGCAGATAAAATAAATACTGAAAATAATCCGGATTTGAAGCATATAGTTGATCAAATGCAGGAAAGAAATAGTGATTATGGAAAATATAATACAGATAATGAAACAATGTTAGCTGCATATGCTCCTGTATCTGGAACTGACTGGGCTTTATCCGTTACTGCTGAAGAGGATAATTTAATGTCACCGTTAGGCAGGATGCGTAGAGGAAACTTGTTGGTTGTATTTTTTGCTCTCTTAATTGGAGTAATTATTACATATTTTATATCCGGGAAAATTGTTAATCCTTTAATTAACCTAACAAATTTAGCTGAAAGTGTGGCAGATGGGGATCTGAGTAAAGATATTAGTGTTAAGTCTGGTTATAGGGGTGAGATAAACAGGTTAATTAACTCCATAAATAAAATGGTGGATAATCTATCAGCAATGATAAAAAAAGTTGAAAATGTTTCGGAGGAACTGGCAGGGTCTAGTGAAAAATTATCCTCGACAGGAACACAGGTAAGTGATACTGCTGAACAGGTGGGCAAAGCTATTGAAAATGTAGCCTCTGGTGCAGAAGAACAGTCAGCTCAGGTAGATGAAACTGCAGAAAATATTAATGAATTAACAGTAAAAATAGATAATGTCGAAAATAGAGTTAATAAAATGTCTGATACAGCTGATCTTGTTTTGGATAATATACAAAAAGGAGACCGTTCTGTTGACAGATCTATAGAAAATATCAATAAAGTGAAAAACTCTACACAAGATATTTATGATATTGTCACAGAACTTGGGGAAAGTTCAAAAGAGATAGGAAATATTGTTGAATTAATTAATGGAATTGCAGAACAGACAAATTTATTGGCTTTAAATGCTGCTATTGAAGCAGCCAGGGCAGGAGAGGCTGGAAGGGGATTTAGTGTAGTTGCAGATGAAATACGTGAGTTAGCTGAAGATTCTGCGGGAGCTACAGAAGATATTGTAAACCTGATTAAAACTATTCAAAATGATATAGATAAAGCTGTGGAAAAAATTAAAGTTAATAATAAAACAGTTGATAATGCTGTAGATTCTATAAATAATACAGGTGATATTTTCACAAATATTGAACAGGAAGCTGAGAAATTAAACAACTATGTCAGTGATATAAAAGAATATGCAGAAGAGATGTCAAAAGAGAGTGTAAGGGCAAAAGAGGCTGTAAATGATATATCAAGAGTTAGTCAGGAGTTTGCAGGTAATGCAGAAGAGGTGGCGGCTGCCAGTGAAGAACAGATTGCTGCTACAGATGATATTGTAGATAGAGCCAGAGAGCTGGCTGATGTGGCAGATGAATTATTGACTACTTTGGAGCAATTTAAGACATGATTCCTAAAAAACCCCGGGTAATTACCCGGGGTTTTTAATTGATATAGAAAAATAAAAATGGTCTGGCTACCCGGATTTGAACCGGGGACCTCTTGCTCCCGAAGCAAGCGCGCTACCAAACTGCGCCATAGCCAGACAGTTTTTTTATTTATATTTCTATTATAGTATAACATAAAAATTTGTTTTATTAAAGAGTGACTAAATGATTTGACAGATATATATATTTATGTTATTATTCTTTAGTACATTAAATCAATAAATAACTAAAGGAAATGATGGTGATAATGTGAATTCTCCGAAAAAAGTAAAAAAATATAATACATCTTCTCCTGCAGGAATGCAGGAATATATGCCACAAAGAGCAGAAGAATTGAATCATATAAAAACTAAGATTAAAAAAGTATTTGATAAATGGGGTTATAGGCCAATTATAACACCGACACTGGAATATTATGAAAATCTAAAAGTAGGTATTGGTGAAAAACAAAAGAAAAAGTTATATAGATTAATTGATCGTGAAGGAAGTATTCTGGCCTTAAGACCTGAGTTGACAGCTCCTATAGCACGAACAGTTGGCCGCAATGTCAGGGACTTAAATTTTCCTTTAAGATATTATTATTCAGGGCCTGTTTTCCGTCATGATGAATCACAGGAAGGGAAAAGTCGTGAAATATATCAGCAGGGTCTGGAATTGATCGGGAGTAATATTGGAGCAGATGCCGAAGTTATTACAATAGCTATCGAGTCATTACTGTCGTGTGGTGTAGAAGATTTTCAAATCGATATTGGGCATGTTGGTTATATTGAGGGGTTGCTTGATTATTATCATTTTTCTTCTTCCACAAAAAGAGAAATTAAAAAACATCTTATAAACAGAAATATTGTAGGTTTGAGGCGTTATCTTGAAAAATTAGAAAAAGATTTTGATCTTGATCAATTTGAAGATTATTTGTTTTTACGAGGTAATAGAGAAGTCTTGGAAAAGATTTTGCATTTTAGACAGAAACCCATAAAAAAGGCATATAGAGAACTTGAACAATTATATGATTTTGTTGATAAGCTTTCACTTTCCGGTTATCTCAATTTTGACTTAAGTTTATTACGCAATTTTGATTATTACACAGGAGTTGTATTTGAGGCTTTTGCCACAGAACTGGGTTATTTACTCTGTGGTGGTGGGAGATATGATAATCTAATACAGAAATATTCAAATTACCAGTTACCTGCAGTTGGATTTGCAGTAGGACTGGAGAGATTGATGCTTGTCAGAAGAAGAAGTAAAGATATTATAAATAAGAAAAGAGTAGTTACTCACCTTATTTATCACAAATCACTCAGAAGAGAAGGATTAGAATTACTGAAATTCCTCCAAAACAAGGGTAAAAATGTTATGAGAAGCGAGTGTAAAATAAATAAAAAGATAAATGAAAAAGAAATTATAAATAAATGTAAGGAAAATGATATAAAAGAAATTTATACATTAATGAAAAATGAAGGAAATAATAAGATGGTAAAAAAATATTTAATACAGGATAAAAAGGTAATAACAAATGAATACGTCTGGGAGGAGTTAATATGTCAGGATTAGTTTTTGCTTTACCCAAGGGTAGGCTATTAAAACCTACTGTAAAGATAATAAAAAAGTTGAGTTTTCTAGATATAAATAAAAGTATAGATAAGGTGTCACGAAAATTGAAGTTCACTGATTCCAAAACAGGCAATAAGTTTTTGCTTGCCAAACCAAAGGACATACCGGCTTATGTGGAACATGGAGCAGCGGATCTGGGGATTACAGGTAAAGATGTTATTATGGAACAAAATCGAAAATTATATGAATTACTTGATCTGGGGTTTGGTGAATGCAGATTGGTGTTAGCAGTTCCAGGTGATGTGGAAATAAATACTGCAGAAAAAATACCAGAACACAGTCGAATAGCTACTTCCTATCCGGAAATTACTTCTCAGTATTTCAGACAGCTGGGAAAACAGGTTGAAATTATATATTTAAATGGTTCTGTAGAACTTGCGCCCCAGGTTGGTCTTGCTGATTTTATTGTTGATATTACTTCTACCGGTACTACTTTGCGTAAAAACAATCTTGTACCTGTTGCTGAAATTATGTATTCCTCTGCCAGACTGGTAGTAAATAAAGTGTCATATAAAACAAGGTATGAAAAAATTAAAGATATAAGAGAGAGGGGAATTGAAAATGAAGATCTTAAATTATCAGGATGAGGCTGACAGAAAAAAAACAAATGACTTGTTGACCAGGAGAGGTTTTGAGTTTAGTACTGATATAAGAGAAAAAGTTATTAAAATAATTGATAATGTCAAAAAAAGAGGAGATAAAGCTCTTTTTGAATATACTTCAAATTTTGATGATATTCAACTGAATTCCCTAAAGCTTAAAAAAAATAAACTGCAGAAATCAAAGAATATAGTAGATGAAGAATTTTTAACATTTTTAAAAAGAGCAGAAAAAAATATAAAGGACTTTCATCAGCGCCAGAAAGAGGAAAGCTGGTTTTCACAGAATATAGGTAGCATTAATGGACAATTAATTAATCCTCTGGAACGAATCGGTGCATATGTCCCCGGAGGCAGTGCAGCTTACCCTTCTTCGGTATTAATGACTGTTATACCTGCTCAAATAGCAGGAGTAGAAGAGATTGTAGTTGTGACACCTCCTGATAACAATGGGGAGGTAAATCCATATACACTGGCAGCTTTAGATTTATTGGGTATTAAAGAAGTATATACAGTCGGGGGGGCTCAGGCTGTTGCTGCTCTTGCTTATGGTACTGAAAGCATTTTGAGTGTTGATAAAATAGTTGGTCCAGGGAATATATATGTTACTATGGCCAAAAAAGAAGTTTACGGTAAAGTTGATATAGATATGCTGGCCGGACCCAGTGA
>CAZSTU010000066.1:0-11859 GCA_964609745.1 uncultured Halanaerobiaceae bacterium | reverse complement strand
GAATTTCATGTTCCGTTTCAAGATCAAGACTCGAAGTAGTATCATCAAGTATCAGAACGGATGGATCTTTTAAAAGCGTCCTCGCAAGGGCTATTCTCTGCTTCTGGCCACCTGATAACCCCACACCTCTTTCTCCGACTATTGTATCATAGCCTTCCGGCATTTCCATGATAAAATCATGTGCTTCAGCCATTTTTGCCACTCCCTTAACCTGTTCCATGCTTGCATTGGGTACTCCATAAGCAATATTCCCCTCTACCGTATCGGTAAAAAGAAAAACATCCTGCATTGCAATAGCCCCTCTGTTTCAGAGCGTTTTTAAACCGATGTTCTTTATATTTACCCTGTCTATTAGAATACGGCCTTCATCAGGGTCATAAAACCTTCCGATCAAGTCCATGACAGTTGATTTGCCTGAACCGGTTCTGCCGATTATAGCGGCAGTTTCACCTGCATTTATTTTTAGATTAATATTTTTTAGGACATATTCCTCTTTTTGATTAAAACGAAAACTTAAATTGTTAAATTCTATTTCTCCTTTTAATTCTTCTATATTTCTAATAAATGATGAATCGGTTATTTCCGGTTTTTCAGAAAAGATTAGATTTAAACGTTCAAGTGAAGCAGATCCCCTCTGCAATATGTTGATTACAAAACCTACAGCCATCATGGGCCAGGTCAACATCCCCAGATAACTATTAAAGGCTACAAATTCTCCCAGGGAAATTACTCCTCTAATTACTAGAATACCGCCATACCAGAGGACAATTACAAAACTAAGTCCTGAGATAAATTGTACAAGTGGGCCAAAAAGTCCCCAGCTTTTAATCAGGTCAATATTTTGTTCGCGATTATGTTTATTTGCCTCTGCGAATCTATCAACTTCATCTTCTTCCAGAGCAAAGGCTTTAACAACTCTAATACCGGAGAAGTTTTCCTGTACTTTATCTGTAAGATGTGAAAACGCTTTCTGTACTCTGCGGAATTTACGGTGAATAATCTTGCCAAATTTTGTAGAAAGCAGTGTTAAAAAAGGTAGTGGTATTAAAGCAAGCAGGGTTAATCTATAATCAATGGTAAATAGAAGGAGACCAATGGTGGCAACAGTTAAAAAAACAGCGTCTGCCAGCATGACTATTCCCGGTCCCAGCGCATTACGTACGGCATTAATATCATTTGTTGCATGAGCCATAAGATCCCCTGTTTTGTTTTGATTGTAATAGTTTGTAGAAAGACTTTGCAGATGGCGGTAAAAATCCTCCCTGAATTCTTTTTCCAGAAGACGGGAGGTCCCATTTATAAAAAGCCGCCAGAGAAAGCGGAACACAGCTGTTCCCAGAGCTACCATGATAATCAGGAAAACATAACGCCATATACCCTGTCTGTCGAGTACACCCTGTTCCAGGTTATCGGTGAAATTTCCCAGAAGACGTGGTATTACAAGTTGCAGGATGTCGACCATTATAAGCCAGATTATACCCAGCAAATACCGCCATTTATATTTTTTTATAAATGCTGTAAAAGTATATTTATTCATTTAATTCATTCCTCTCCATAATATACTATATATTTGATGTCAGAGTGAAAATTCCTTTAAATATAGAAAAAATTATTTATATAATATTTTGTTTTTGAAATTATAACAGCTTATTAATTTAAAATTAATTTAATTAATTTATCACAAATATTTCACAGTTCTCATTTATACTTATTGATAATTCAACATAATATTAATGGTTAAAAATATTTCAGGAGGTGATTATGTATGGTTTTTAAAAGAAAAAAATTAATTGCCCTGTTACTTACCATAACCGCTTTAAGTCTGGTGCTTGTAGGATGCGGTGGTCCGGAGACTGAAGAGGACCCTGTGGAAATAGAAGAAGAAGAATCAGAGGAAGAGATGCCTGAGGATGAAGGTGTAGAAGAGGAGGAAACTGAAGAAGAGGATACTGAAGAAGAAAGTACAGAAGAGGATATAAGTGATGAACCTACCGAGGAAGAACTGGACTCTCTTGAAGATGAAAATTTTGAAGATGCTCTTGAGGATGAGGACGATTAAGATGTTTTTGAGTAATATGGAGTAATTTTACATTAAACATTGCATTAATTAATTGAATGATGTATAATAAATAACAGTTAATCGAAAGACATTATGAAAGATGGAGGAGATTTATAATTATGCTTCGCAAATTAAGAGAGTTCATATATGGAGTCGGGGGAACCGGACAGGATCCAATACTTGATCTGATAGGATTGCTGGGATCCGACATTACTGGATGCCCGGCAAAGCACAAACAGTATTTCTGGGGTAAAAAGATGAATTAAATGTTTTTTTAAGGTCAGAGACTAAGAGAAGACCTATTAATGCACAGTGCAACCTGTGTGTTGGTAGGTCTCTTTTCTTTATATAAATTTTTTTTATAATTAAAATTAAAATATTTAATCAATTTCAAAAATTTAAAGGGAGGAAAGCAGATGGGAAAATATATTTTAGCTATTGATCAGGGGACAACAAGTTCACGGGCCATAATTTTTGACCGTGAGGGTAAAGAAATAAGTAAAGCTCAAAAGGAATTCCCCCAGTACTATCCTCAGCCAGGCTGGGTCGAACATGACCCGGACCAGATCTGGGGTACCACAAGTGGAGTAATAGCTGATGCACTGGCCAGTGCCAATATTACCAGAAAACAGATAGCTGCCATAGGGATTACCAATCAGCGGGAAACAACTGTGGTCTGGGATGTTGAAAGCGGAGAGCCAATTTATAATGCAATTGTCTGGCAGGATAAAAGAACCTCCGATATATGTGATGACTTAAAAGAAGAGGGGCTGGAAGATACAATCAAAAACAAAACCGGTCTGGTTATTGATTCCTATTTTTCTGCAACTAAAATTAAGTGGCTTCTGGATAATGTGGAAGGTGCCAGAGAAAAAGCAGAGGCCGGCAGATTGCGCTTTGGAACTATTGATACCTGGCTTATCTGGAAATTAACTTCCGGGAAATTACATATCACCGATTATACCAATGCCTGCCGAACAATGATATATAATATTTATGACCTTGAATGGGATCAAAGACTTCTGGATATCTTTAATATACCGGAATCAATGCTGCCGGAAGTAAAAAAATCCAGTGAAGTATATGGTCTCACAGATGGGGATGTATTTGGAGCTGAGATTCCCATAGCAGGTATAGCCGGTGATCAGCAGGCGGCCACCTTTGGCCAGGCCTGTTTTGAAAAGGGAATGGTTAAAAACACTTATGGTACCGGCTGTTTTATATTAATGAATACCGGAGAAAAACCGGTTAATTCTGAACACGGGCTTTTAACCACAATAGCCTGGAATATTGAAGGTGAGATAAAGTATGCTCTGGAGGGCTCAATATTTGTAGCTGGAGCAGCAGTGCAGTGGCTCAGAGATGAATTAAAGATTATAGATAGTGCAGAGGATTCAGAGTATTTTGCCCGTAAGGTCAAAGATACAGGAGGAGTATATTTTGTACCTGCCTTTACCGGGCTTGGCGCGCCCCACTGGGATATGCATGCCCGGGGAACTATAGTTGGATTAACCCGTGGTTCAACAAAAGAACATATTATTAGAGCCACTCTGGAGGCAATAGCCTATCAGTCCCGCGATGTATTAGAGGCCATGGAGGCTGACTCCGGGCTCTCATTAAAAAAGATGCGAGTAGATGGTGGAGCTGTAGTAAATGATTTTCTCATGCAATTTCAGTCTGATATACTCGGTGCTGAAGTGGAAAGACCGGAAATAAATGAGACAACTGCCCTTGGTGCAGCCTACCTTGCCGGGCTGGCAGTGGATTACTGGTCAGACAGGGAGGAGATAGCCGATAAAAGAAGGACTGAAAAAATTTTTGAACCGGAAATGACTGAAAAGGAGAGAAGTAAAATTTATAATGGCTGGAGAGAAGCTGTTAAAAAGGCTCAAGGCTGGTTGCAATCAGCGGAAAATTAATGTATAATGTATTTAGATAAAAGAATATTAAATGGCAGAGATGATGAGAGCCATTCTTTAATAATTGGGTATTACTGTGCCTGATTTTAAAGGATGGCTTTTTTATATTTGAATATATGAAAGGGGAGCTGCTGATGAAATATGATATAGTGGTTATCGGTGGCGGACTGGTTGGTACGGCCGTGGCCCGGGAACTTTCCCGTTATAAACTTGATATTGTTCTTCTGGAAAAGAAAGCCGATATTGCCTGTGGCACAAGTAAGGCTAATTCGGGAATTATTCATGCCGGATATAATGCTTTATCTGATACTGTAAAGGGCAGGTTAAATGTCAGGGCAAATCCACAGTTTGATGAACTGTGTGAAGATTTAAATGTTCCCTTTAAGAGAATAGGATCTCTGGTGGTAGGATTTAATAAAAATGATTTAAAGAAAATAAAAGAAATTAAAGAAAATGGAGAAAAAAATGGTATAAGAGGGCTTGAAATATGGGACCACAATAAAATTAAAAAAGAAGAAAAAAATATTAATACTGAAGCCAGTTATGCACTTTATGCACCTACAGCAGGGATAATTTCTCCCTATGAACTGGCCATTGCTTATGCTGACAATGCTGTAATAAATGGAGTGGAAGTTAAATTAAACACCGAAGTAAAAGATATAAATAAAACAGAAGATGGAGATTTTGTGGTACAGACTGGTGAGGAAGGGATTAAAGCAGAGTTGATAATCAATGCAGCAGGAGTTTTTGCTGATAAAATTGCTCAAATGAATGGCGAAAAAATGAAAATTCATCCCCGCAAGGGTGAATATCACCTGTATGATAAGGAATATGGTGATATGGTTGATCATGTTCTCTTTCCCATACCTGCTGAAGAGACCAAAGGAATACTCGTGACTCCGACCGTGCACGGTAATCTGCTTATTGGTCCCAATGCTTATTATGTAGATGATAAAACAGATGTAAGTACAACCGGCGAAGGAATGGAAGAAGTGCTGAAAGGAGCACGGCGTCTGGTTCCTGATCTGCCCGGAGAGGGGATAATCACTTTCTTTTCCGGCTTAAGGGCAGCCTCAGAAACTGAAGACTTTATAATTACTTTTTCTGAAAAGGTGGAAGGTTTGATTCATGCAGCAGGCATACAGTCTCCGGGCTTAAGTTCTGTACCTGCCATTGCAGATAAAGTACTGGTACTGGTTGAAAGTTATGTGGCTGATTATTCGCCGGATTTTGATTTGGTGTATGATAAAGAGTTTGAAAAAGAAAATCCCGAATATCCTCACCTGCAGGATTATGAGCAAAACCCTGCAGACTGGCAGAGATTTGTCGAAGAGAATGAGGACTATGGTAAAATTATCTGCCGCTGTGAATCGGTTTCAAAGGGTGAGATAGTTGATGCTATTCAAAGACCGGTACCTGCTCAGACACTAGATGCAATAAAACGCAGGACTAGAGCTGGTGGTGGTAGATGTCAGGGTGGATTCTGTCAGCCCAGAGTAATTAAGATCCTCTCAGAAGAATTGGATATATCGCCTCTCGAGGTGACTAAAAGGGGTGGCAATTCTTATGTTCTGGCCGCCAGGGCCAAGGAATTAATAGAAGATGAACGGAGAGGAGAGAGATAAGATGAAAAATAAATTTGAACTGGCAGTTATTGGTGGAGGACCGGCAGGAATGGCTGCTGCTCTTTTCGCCAAAGAAGAAGGGGTAGAGGATATAATTGTACTGGAAAGAGATCGATATTTAGGCGGTATTCTTCCTCAGTGTATTCATAATGGTTTTGGGCTGGAATATTTTGGTACTGAACTGACCGGTCCAGAGTATGCAGCCCGCTTTGAAGATGAACTTAAAAAAACTGAGATAGAAGTTATGACCGAAACAATGGTCATTGATATTACACCTGATAAAAAAATTACTGCCCTAAATCAGGAATATGGAGTTATAGAAATAGATGCAGAGGCAGTTTTTTTGGCTATGGGCTGCCGGGAAAGGACCCGGGAAAATATCAGGATACCGGGTGATAGACTTGCTGGTGTATTAACGGCCGGTACAGCCCAGCGGTATACCAATATAGAAGGGTTTGTCCCGGGAGAGGAAGTTGTTATTCTCGGTTCTGGTGATATTGGATTGATTATGGCCCGAAGAATGACCCTTGAGGGGGCGAATGTAAAATCTGTACTGGAATTATTACCCTATTCCAGCGGTCTTGTCAGAAATAAGGTGCAGTGTCTTGACGATTTTGGTATTCCTTTAAAACTGAATCATACTATCACCCGGATTGAAGGCAAAGATAGAGTGGAAAGAGTTAAAGTGGCAGAAGTTGATGATAATCTCGAGGTGATTCCTGGTAGTGAGGAGTGGATTGACTGTGATACGGTTTTGCTTTCTGTGGGATTAATCCCGGAAAATGAGCTGACTAAGGGAATTGGGCTCAAACTGGAGGATAATACGGGTGGTCCTGCCGTTAATGAAGCAAGAGAAACGAAGGTTGAAGGAGTATTTGCCGCCGGCAATGTATTGCATGTACATGATCTGGTGGACTGGGTAACTGAAGAATCTGAAATTGCAGGGAAGTCAATAGCTGATTATCTGGCTAAAAGCAGGGAAAGAAGAAATAATGTTATCAATGTCAAGGCCGGAAAAAATGTAAATTATGTGATCCCCCAAAGAATTGAATTTAAAGGACAAAATCGTAAATTCATTAAACTATACATGCGGGTAACCCGACCCATGGAAGAAGTGGTAATTGAGGCTAAAAATAATGATAAAAAATTGCTTTCTTATAAACGTGATTTTGTTTTACCCGGTGAAATGATAAATATAGTTTTACCTCAAAAATTATTAACTTCTGAGCTAAAAGAATTAATAATTTCCATTAACAGGCAGGAAAGTGGTGATGATAATGAGAAATAGTACTATAGAGGAAAAAAAAGAAGAAGTAAAAGAAAAAGAAATTATCTGTGTTGGTTGTCCTAAAGGGTGCAGGGTTACCGTCAGGGCAGAAAATGATGAAATATTTGATATTACAGGTTATGATTGTGATAAAGGCAGGGAATATGCCGTAGAGGAATTTAAAAATCCCACTAGAATATTACCCACCACCGTGAAAGTAAAAAATGGCGAACTGCCGCTGGTGCCAGTAAAAACTGATAGGCCAGTACCTCGTTCAAAACTAATTTCTGCCATGAAGGTTGTAGCCGAAATAGTTGTTGAAGCACCGGTAGAAATAGGAGATATAATTGTCAGAGACATTTTAAACACCGGTGCTAACCTGGTGGCAACCGCGAAAATAAAGGAGAGGGAAAACATATGAGACATTTGAAACATTATTTTGCAGAAAATCCTGTTATTGCTGCTCTCCGGGACAAAGATGATTTAAATCAGGCTCTTGGATCCAGTGCTATTGCTTTATTTATACTTTCCGGGGAAATTTCTGATCTGCCAGAAATGATGAAAAAAACAAGGGAAAATGATAAGTTGCTATTTTTGCATATTGATTTAATCAATGGTATTGCTTCAGACAGGGCAGGTATTAATTATTTGGCCCAAAACAATCTATGTGATGGCATAGTAACTACCCGCAGTAAATTGATACGGGAGGCTCAAAAATTTGATTTGATGGCTGTTCAGCGTTTATTTTTGCTTGATTCAGCTGCACTGGAATCTGGTGAGAAAATGATAAAAAATAATGATCCGGATGCAATTGAAATTTTACCGGGAATAGCTGCTCCCTATTTCATTGATCATGTTTCAACTGCCGGTGACTGTCCGGTGATTGCGGGAGGATTAATTAGGCATAGAAAGGAAATTGAAGAGCTGCTTTCTGCCGGAGTTATGGCTATTTCCAGCAGTGACAGTCACTTATGGTAGTGATCATAAATTATTTTATTTGTAAATTGAATTTAGATTTTAATAAAAATAACTTAATGGAATCTTTTTTAACAAATATTTGACTTTTATAAGTTTGATGCTGTATAATATTTACAAAAGTAAAATTATATCTAAATAAAGCCAGAGAATAAGAGAAGGCTTATTATTACACCTTACCCGAAGTGTGTATTAATAAGTCTTTTTTATGTTTAATGGTTATTTAGAATTTTAAGACAAGTTTGAAATTATGCCTTAAATATTAATTAATTCTCTTTCAGAAAGGTTAATTAAGAACTTTTATTAATTTTTTAGTCTATTAATAAAAAAATGAATTTATAAAAAAATTCTCTGGTTTAGGTATATATTAAAATTTCTTTACAAAACATTAACAAAAATTTACTTTACATTAACATAAAATTAATATTTTATTTACTAATTTATGTTATTTTAAATATTGTAATTGTACACAGAAGGGAAAATATTATTGTTTATATCCTTGGAGAGGGGGGATAGAAAATTTAAATATTTATTAGTTTTAAAGTTTATGGCCTTTTTAATTAAAAATTATCAAAACAAACTATTAACAGGAGGTAAATAATTTATGCGAAAAACCATTATCATTGGTATGCTGGTTTTTGCATTAGTTTTTGCTGGTAATATTGTTTCAGCTGAGGAGACTGTTACAATTGATTTCTGGCATGCAATGGGGGGACATAATGGTGAAGTCCTTGAAGATATAGTTGAGGATTTTAATGAAAGTCACTCTGATATAGAAGTAAAAGCTCAAAATACAGGTACCTATAATGATACTTTAACTAAAACTGAGGCAGCAGTCCAGTCAGGAGATGCCCCCCATATTATACAAATTTATGAAATTGGTACTCAAGTTATGGTAGATAGTGATATTGTAGTACCGGTTGAAGAACTGGGCAAAGAGATTGTTAAAGATGATAGTTTTGATTGGGGTAAGTTTTTGCCTTCTGTGGCTAATTACTATAGTGTTAACGGGCAGATGCAGTCTTTTCCTTTCAATTCTTCCACTCCTGTCTTATACTATGATAAAGTAGCCTTTGAAGAAGCAGGGCTTGATCCTAATGATCCACCTCAAACCTTCGAAGAATTATATGAATATGCAGAAAAATTAACTGTTGAAGATGAAGATGGAGATATTGACCGTTATGGTTTCACTCTGGGAATTGTAGGATGGTTTATTGAACAGATGGCAGCTAATCAGGATGCCTTATTGGTAAACAACAATAATGGCAGGGATGGCCGAGCAACAGAGGCATATCTTAACGAAGAACCTGTATTAAAATTTGTGGAGTTGTGGCAAGACATGGTTGAAGATGAAGTAATGTTAAATCCTGGTCGTGGTTGGGACCCTGCTAAACAGGCCTTTTTATCTGATAGAGCTGCTATGATGATTGAATCAACAGCACAGGTACAAAACTTCTCAGAAGAATTTGCCGAAGAAGATGATAGAGAATTAGGAACGGCATTTTTGCCGAGACCTGAAGACTCTGAACGTGGGGGAGTAATAATTGGAGGCGCAAGTTTATGGGCCATTGCAGACCATCCACAGGAAGAACTGGAAGCAACCTGGGAATTTTTGAAATATATCACTGAAACCGAACAACAGACACATTGGTTTGAAAATACCGGCTATTTCCCTGTAACAAGAGGTGCTGTAGAAGAAGAAATGAATAAACAATATTTCTCTGAAAGTCCAGACCATCTAACAGCATTTCTACAGTTATTGTTAGGCAAGAAGAGCACTGCAACTCAGGGAGCCTTAATTGGTACTTTCCCCGAGGTTCGTGAATTTACAGAAGAATCAATTGAAAAAGTTTTAGGTGGAGATGCCGCTCCTGAAGAAGCTTTAGATGAAGCAAATCAAAAGGTAAACGATTCCCTGAAAGAATATAATTCCCTGTATGAATAATATCTAAATAACTAATCCCCCCTCTTTTTTTGAGGGGGGGTATAAATAAGGAGGTTATTTGGTGATTTATGAAAGGATATACAGATAAAAAAATATTGCCCTATTTGTTGATTTTGCCTTCTGCTATAATTTTAGTCCTCTTTTTATACTGGCCGGCCATTCAGGCTTTTTTATTAAGCCTTTATCGCAGTGCTCCTTTTGGAGGACGAAAGATTTTTAATGGTTTGCAAAATTATGTGAAAATATTTAATGATCCTGCTTATTTGAGAAGTGTTTGGTTAACTGCCTTATACGTTGTGTTGACAATTGTTATCGGTCTTTCGATTTCTTTGTTTTTATCAGTTCTTGCCAATCAAAAATTAAGGGGTGCCAAAATTTATCGTGTAATATTCTTTTTGCCCTATGCCATTTCACCGGCTGTTGCAGGTTCTTTATGGGTGTTTTTATTTAATCCTGTAGCCGGTCATATTAATTATATTTTAAATTTATTATTTAATATACAGCCTCCCTGGTTGAGTGATGGGACACTTGCTTTTATAGCAGTGGTAATAACTACTATATGGAAAAATCTTGGGTTCAATGTTATATTTTTTCTTGCAGGTTTACAGTCAATTCCAGATACTATTTATGAAGCTGCCCGTATAGATGGAGCCAGTCCTATAGATAGTTTCTGGAGAATAACAATACCTTTACTATCTCCTACAACATTTTATCTTGTAATTATGAATATTATATTTACTGTGTTCCAAAGTTTTGGTATTATAGATATTATGACAGAAGGTGGACCGGCGGGAGCAACAAATATGTTGATATATAAATTATATAGAGACTCCTTTATTAATTTCAAACACGGTTTTGCTGCCTCCCAGACTGTTGTTTTACTGGCAATGGTAATCGGGGTCACAGTACTACACTTTAAATATGGCAGTAGAAATGTACATTACCAGTAAAGGGGAGATAATCGAAAATGAAAAGTAGTAAAAAGAAAAAGTTTATTTCTCATATAATTTTAATACTGGCTGCACTACTGGTTATCATGCCTATATTTTTAGCCTTAAGTGTAAGTTTGCAGCCTCGTTCTGAGATTTTTAGTTATCCTCCATCTTTTATACCAGAGAATATTACTTTTCAAAATTATATAAATGCCTGGAATATGATCAATATGGGGAGGCTATTAGTCAATAGTTTAATAGCCTCATTAATTGTTATGATCGGCAAACTGGTTCTTGGTGTTATAAGTGGTTATGCCTTTTCCCACTTTACCTTTAAATATAAGAAAATATTATTTTTTGGTATATTATTTACATTAATGTTGCCGATGCACGTCAGGGTTGTTCCACTCTTTGTATTTATTAGTGATCTTGGTTTGTCCAATACTTATGCAGGTCTTGTTTTGCCCTTTTTAGCAAGTGCTACGACAACCTTTTTGGTCAGACAGCATTTTTTAACAGTTCCTAAGGAGTTATTGGAAGCAGCTAAACTTGATGGTTGTGGTCCTATTCGTTTTTTGATACAAATATTGATCCCCCTATCCGGGCCAACTATAGCCGGTCTTGCTACCATTAACTTTTTGGTAATGTGGAATGCCTATCTCTGGCCACTTGTTATAATAAATTCTGATGAGATGAAAGTAGTACAGCAGGGAATAAAAATGTTATTTGATAGTGGCACAGAACAGGATTGGGGGTTGATAATGGCTGGAACTATAATTGTGGTGATTCCTACCATAATTGTTTTTCTTGTAGCTCAGAAATTTTTCATTAAAGGTATGAGTACACAGGGTATCAAAGAATAATAACTATAGGAGGTATAGGATGAATAGACTATGGGGTGATTTTGACAAAATTGAATCAGATTTCATAAAACTTACTGAGTGTGTGGGTAAATGTCTTGAAAAGTCATTTGAGGTTATAACTCTCTATATAAAAGAGGGAGAAAATGAAAAAGTTATTGATTTAAACAAAACTGTACATGATAAGGAAAGTGAAGCTGATGATATAAGAAGAGATATAGTCAATAATATTACTAGAGGTTCCTTAATGCCCAATACGAGAGTACATATATTAGAG
>CAZSTU010000065.1:0-11926 GCA_964609745.1 uncultured Halanaerobiaceae bacterium | reverse complement strand
TAATATCGGCAACAACAGACTGTGGTTGGTTGCCTAAGAAAAAGAAATTTTGTAATTCTAATTTCTTACTCTGTCTTTTTAAATCTGATAACAACTCACCATCTCCTGTTATCAGTGTTTTTATGTTCCCCCTTTTTTTCTCATAATATTTACCTGCCTCTAATAAAAGATCTACGCCTTTGAAATGGGTTAATTTACCTACAAAACTTACTATATCACTATCAGTCATTTGATCTTTAATTTCAGGTAAGACATTTTCCCAAATTTGTTCTGAAACTTCTTCTTTTTTATAAAAAAGTTTTTCATCAAATCCATTCCATATTAATTTTAATTTATCTTCTTTTAAATTATAATATTTTTTTACCTGCTTGTGTACTCTTCGTGAAATAGTAATAACATATTCAGATCCTTTTGCTCCTTTCAAAGCGGCATTACGATAACGAAGATCTCTTTTAAATCCTTTTATATCAGTACCATGAGCAGTAATAACATAAGGTATATTGAATTTTTCTACAATAAATGGGGCTACCCAGAGATGCTGACAATGAATAAGATCTGGTTTGAAATCATATATAACTTTTTTTATTACATTTTTGAAGCGATTAAAATACTCATTCATTTCTTCTCTTGAAAGATCATAAAAATTATTATCACTTCCAGGATGTGTTGTAAAACAGGGAAATTGAGGATAAACCAGAGTTGTAACAGGAAAAGGATAACTGTTTTTTTTGATTTTTTTATTATCCACAGCAATAACTCTAACATCATATCCTCTTTCCAGCATACGATAAGCTATATTTTTAGTATAAACCCCACTACCTGAACCTTCAAGAGGAAAATGATTTACCAGAAGAAGGCGCATCTACTTCACACTCCTTTTTACAGAATATTGACTGAACTCTCTGCCAGGCTTCTATTGTATTATAATACTCTAAAATCATATCATCTAATTGATCATATGCTGCTTTAAAGGCCTCAGGAAGTTTGAGAAAACGAGAATCTTCCAGATAAGAGGCCAGTGCTTTACTGCCGACTAATAAATCTCTGTACTCTTTTTCTTTTTTTGTTTCAAAATCCAAACGGGAAAGTTTTTTTTCTCTAAAATTTAACCAATTTAAAAACGGGTTTCTACCCAGCCAGCCCATGGCAGCATAATAAAAACGGTCTTTTATCCTCCTACTGTTAGTTTCAGGCAACTCCGGAAAATTACCAAAGGTATCGTGGAAGATTCTCAAATCAATATCCAAAGCCTGCCCACCATTTTTCCAGATTTCCTTGCCAAGTAATGTATCTTCACCCCGACCAAGATAAAGCTTGTTTTCAAATATATAAGTTGTTGAAAAAAATGGAGGAAAACAGTCGAAACTGTCCAAATCAAGAGCAAGATTACCACCAAGTAATTTATTTGTGGGTCTTATTTTCCTTCTCCTGTTTGCAAATATCAAACAATCCCTGCTTTTGCTCACAAAATTATATGCTTTTTCTTTTTGGAGGCCTGATAATAATTCTTTTAATCCAGAAAAAGAAAAGGAAGGAATAATATAATAACCCGAGTAATCACTACTGCTAATATCAATTTCATCTTTTTCTATATATTTTAAATGTTTCCCGAAAAAATCGATTTCTTTAAAATAATAATCTCCTTCTATATTTAATAACAAACGAGGATATACATCTGTATCTATAAAAAATAAATATCTGATTTCAAGTACAAGAGCTTTAAGTAAAGCTATATTCCGATAATAACCATAAGGTAATAAACCATATTTTTCCAGAAGTGGTGAAAAAAGAAGACTGTTCACCTCTTTTGTATCGAGACCTTTTTCCAATAAAGCCGTTTTCAGACTGGAATCTGCGACTGCTTTAACAGGGTGAACAGTAATACTTTTAGTTCTAGCAATTTTTTTTAATTTTACAAAAATTTTATGTTTTATTTTATGTGAAAATACAATAATTAAATGCTTAATTTGATGATTATGTAATTCAGCGTTTTCCATAAAATCCAAATAAGGAGAAAGTCTATCAATATTTTTTGTGATAACAGCCAGTCCAATTTTTTTCCTGGCCATTTATTCACCTCCTTTTATAATACTAAATTAATTATACCACTAAATGTGACAAAAACCAAATAAAAGAATCAAAAAATAAGCCCCTTCACAGGGGCCCATTTTTTATCAACGTTTTTTATTAACTTTTTAATTAATTTTGTATTTATTCTGCAGGAACTATAATATCCTGTCCCTCAAAAATTTTATCGGCATCTTCAATTTCATTAACTTCCATTATTTGATTTATTGTCGAATCAAACATAATTGCAATTTCCTGCAGGGTATCTCCCTTTCTGACTTCATAGACATAATTATCATCTTTTACTTCAACTGGAAGTATTCTACCTTCAGTACTCGGTGCAACTCTATCCTGTTCCCCAATATAATCCATCAAGACTTCTTCCAGTCCACCCGCCTCTTGAAAGGTATCAGCATCTTCAAACATATCATAACCATCACCACCAGCTGCCATGAAGTCATTTGTGGCTACCCTATATGTGCTGTCATAATCTAGAGGTTCACCATTTACCCTGACTTCCAGTACTCTTTCTCCTGCAGGTCTATCAAAAGCAAAGACCAGATTCATACCACCTATTTGTGGAAATAGACCTTCTGTAGCTGGATATTCGCTTACCCCATGTTCCAGAGCATCCAGCAGTTTTGAACCTTTCATTTCTTTTACAACTACTGTATTACCAAAGGGAAGTACTGAAATTACTTCACCACGAGTAACATCTCCTTTATCTATAGATGCTCTTATGCCACCACCATTAGTAATAGCCACCTCTGCATCAACTGCATCTAGCATTGCATCTGTTAATAGATTACCCAAATTGGTTTCACCAGTTCTTACATTCTCTCTCTCACCATCAAGTTCAACTGCTGTTTCACCGATTACTTCTGATGTAATTTCTTCATTTTTATCCTTAATATCGGCAATCAAATCAAGTATATCACTATCCGGCTCAACATCTTCTGCTTCTTCTTTTGTATAGAGACTGGCTTCTTTATTGACAACTTCATTATCTTCAATTTCTAAATTAACAATACCCAGATTCTTGTCATATTCACCAGCTTGAACTATTAGAGTGTCATTAACCATTTCTCCTTCTTCAAGAACATGGTGGCTGTGACCGTCCACAATAAGATCTATTCCATCAACTTCCTCTGCTACCATAGTACTTGTATGATCGCTGCCTTCACTCATACCCAGATGACTCAAAGCAATTATAACATCAACTTCATCTGATAATTTATCAACCATCTCCTGTGATACTTCTACAGGATCTCTAAAAGTAAGACCTTCAACATTCTTGGGATGTGTCTTATAGGCCGTTTCGGGAGTAGCCAGCCCAAATATTCCAACTTCAACACCATCTATCTCCTCTACCACATAACCATCAACAAGTTCAGGATCAAGGTTAGCAGCAAGTAAGGGAAAGTCTGTCATATCATTAAGTTCTTCAATACGTTCCTGTCCAAAATTAAAGTCATGATTTCCAAGGGTAACAGCATCATAACCTATAGAATTTAATATTTCAGCTGCACTTTCTCCCTCTACAAGATTTACTATGTTTTGGCCGTGAAAAACATCACCGGCATCAAGTAATAATACATGATCTTCCTTATCTCTAAAATCATTGACTAATGTTGAAATCTTAGCAAAACCCATACCATCATATTTGCCTTCTTCCAGCCTGCCATGAGTATCATTTGTATGAAGAATAGTTAAGTCAAGATCAGCTGCCAGGATTCCTGTACTGATTGAAAATACCAGAATAAAAGAAATAGTTAATACAGTTAATTTTTTAAATCTCATTTTCTTCCCCCCAGTTGACGGTTTCCCCGTCAAATATTTTTAATATTTCTATTATTTATATTATGGAACATAAGTAAAAAATCCTGCTAAAAATTTAAATAGTTTAATAATTTTTGTAAATAATTAGTTATTCTTTTCTTTTCTTAAAATATCACGGGCTATGACAATACCGGATACTGAAGCCTGCATCAAACCTCTGGTAATTCCAGCTCCATCTCCCCCCGCATATAAATTTTCTATTTTTGTCTCCATATTTTCTTTCAAATTCAAACGGGAAGAATAAAATTTAACTTCAACTCCATAAAGTAAAGTATCACGTGAATAAAGGCCTGGTGCCAGTTTATCTAAGGCTTCAATCATTTCTATAATTCCCGTTAAATGCCTGTGAGGCAATACAAGACTTAAATCACCGGGAGTTGCTTCTTTAAGTGTGGGTTCAATAATACCTCTTTTAATTCTTCTGGGGGTGGATCTTCTACCATTTAATAAATCACCAAGACGCTGGATTAATACGCCCCCTCCCAAAAGATTGGCAAGTTTAGCAATATCACGACCATAGGTTATAGGTTCTCTAAAAGGCTCAGTAAATGTCTTACTAACCAGTAAAGCAAAATTTGTATTTTCGGTTTTTATTTCTGCATGACTATGACCGTTAACAGTAATTAACCCATGATTATTTTCATTGACTACTTCACCAAAGGGAGACATGCAAAAAGTACGAACTTTATCATCAAAGGTGGGTGTATGATAGATTAGTTTTGTTTCATATATATTTTCAGTTAGTACTCTGGTAATAACCTCAGATGTTTCTACTCTTACTCCAATATCTACCGGATTAATTGACATTTCAATTTCCTTATCTTCTGCTTCTTTGCTTAACCATTCAGCATTCTCTCTGCCCGGAGCTGTTGCAATGTACTGACCAAAATATTTTTTGCCATCTGCCGTTTTTACACCAATTACTCTGCCATTTTCAGTAATGATCTGCTTTACTTCTTTTCTAAACTTAATATCTACCCCATGTTCTTTAATAAAATCCTGCATATTCTGTAAGACCGTTTTACTATAACCTGTCCCAAGATGACGGAGGCGGGCGGGGACAAATTCAAGATTTGCTTTAATCGCTTTTTCCTTAATATCCCGGATTTTCCCCTCATCTCCACCAAAAATTCTATCTGGAGCTCCAAATTCAAGATAAATATTATCTGCATACTCAATATTTTCTTGTAGACGATCCCAGCCAATATATTCGTGTAGATTACCTCCTATCTCAGGAGAAAGAGATAATTTCCCATCACTAAAAGCACCTGCACCACCCCAACCAGAAACAATAGAACAGCTTCTACAGTTTGCACAAGTTGAATTATTTTCATCCTGCATGGGACAATCTCGTTTATCTAAATCATCACCCTTTTCCAGCATTAAAATATCGAAATTGGTCTTCTTTTTTAAAATTTCCAGAACAGTAAAGATACCGGTAGGACCGGTACCAACAACAATTAAATCATAATTTTCTTTTTGCATAAAATCCCTCCATAAACAAAACAATTTCAGTTTATATCTTCTATAACCTTATCATATATTCCATTAAAATTACAAAATTCCTGCATTTTTTAAAATTTTATTTGCTATCAAAGGGTGCTTTAATTAGCAAATTTTCTATTAAATATGCTAGATAGATCTGCAGTGCGGCAATTATAATTATAGTAGTAATAAAACTTATTAACTGACTGATTACCAAAAAATCATATAATCCGTGCATAAAACTAACCAGTATAAAACCGAAAAAAATAAAATGTTTATTATTATACTGTCGGGACTGTGTCAAATAAAATCCAAAAATTCCAGTAAAAGATGCATGGGCTAAACTCGTTATGACAGCTCTTGCCAAACCAACTTCATACCCATACATTATTGTATAAAAAAGATTTTCGGCTGCAGCAAACCCCAATCCCACTGTAACTCCATATATTATTCCATCAAGTGGTTCATCAAATTCTGGATGTTTAAAATGAAGAATATAGACCAGTATAGACTTAATCCCTTCTTCAACAAAACCAACTATAAAAATAGTAGACAAAAATAAAATTAGAAGAGAGGGAGGATTTGATATCAAACCTGAAAATGGTGACTCAATAATACTGGCCGGAAGTACTGCAAACATGCCTGCGATAAAATCTCTTATTATTATAAGTTTAGGCTCAGGGTGATAACGATCTTTTTTGTAAAAATATCTAACCCATAATATACCTGGTAAAATTGATATTAAAAAGAGCATAATAGTTGATATAATGGCCACTTCCTCTACTGATCTTTTTTAATACATAAATTAAATGTTTCAACATTACCATATTTATCATTTAATTTCCAGATTATTTTCTTATCCTCCTTGTATACTTTAAGACTGGCATTTGAAAAAGCCAATTGATAGGGCAGTTTTGTTTCCAAAGCACTAACAGGACAAACTTTAACACAGACCATACAATCCCAGCAGTCCTCGGGATTCCTTATTTTTAATTTATTTGTTTTTCTATCAATAAACAATAAATCACCGGGACAATTTTTTACACACGGAGGTTGTTTGTGTCCGGGACATCCAGTACAGATATTTTCATCTACTTTGATACTCATTAGTATAACCTCCTATAGATTTCCTATAAGGACGTTCTATAATTTTTATCTCTCCATTTTGATAACGACTGTTAATAAATTTAAGCCATTTTTTATTATTCATTTCTGGATAATCAGATCGAGTTTGATAGGCAGGCCATCTAGTTTCCTTTCTATATAGTAAATGCTCCACTAATACTTCGGCAACTGTGACACGGTCAATAACTTCATGACAATTTAACAATTGATGCAAATCATCTGCATTTAAATACTTTATTTGAGTTTTTAATTCTTTTATTTTCTTTATGGCTATTAATAATTCTTTCTCGTTCATCTCATAATATTTACTAATTCCTCCAGCGTATTCATCCATAGTTTTTTGTAAATATTCTTCCATTTCACCGGGTTTTATACCTTTTTTTAAAATAAGAGGAGTAAACACTCTAAGCTTTTTTGATTTAAGGGAAAAGCCAAATTTATTATTTTCTAATCTGTTATTTTTTATATACTGAACTGCACTCCGGGCGGCCAGTATCCCTTCTACCCAACATCCACTTACAAACTTATACGGGGCTCCTCCTGCAACATCTCCGGCAGCAAATAAAGCGGGTAGTGTTGTCTCCCTATTAGTTGTTATCCAGTAGCCTGCCTGAGCATGACCTCCTACCAAATATGGCTCAGTACCTTTAATTTCAACTAAATCACGAGAAGGCTCAATCCCATTTGCAGCCCAATATAATATTAATTCTGGATACATATTTAAATACGCTTTTTTCAAACTCTTAATTTCTTCAGCGCTTAAATGAGTGAGATCCATAAAAATAGGCCCCCGTCCTTCTTTTAATTCCCGAGTTGGACCATATACTCTCAATGGAGTTGGCGCACCTTCTGCTCCCACTTCAGCAAATTTTTTTAACATGAATCTTTCGCCCATAGCATTTATTTGCTTCCCCCCAAATCCAAGAGCAAGAGTTCCAGTTGGGGCCAAAATATCTTTAATACGAAGAGCAATAAATCTCATTTCAAAGGTTGTCATCTCGGCTCCTGCTCTAATACCCATGGCGTAGCCGGCACCCGTATTAAAAGGACAATACCATATCTTATGATGGGCCGAGCCTTCATTATTTGGTTTATAAATTCCTGCCGCTCCCCCCGTACATACAATAACAGCATCAGCTTTTATGTAATAAAATGAACCATCTCTTACTCCAAAGCCACAGGCTCCAATTATCCTTCCGTATTTATCTTTTACAAAGTCCGTTATACAGAGTCTATTTAATATTGTAACTCCCTTTTCCCTTACTTTATCTGCCAGTATTGGTTTAATTGACTCACCATTTATTTCTATATTCCAGCGGCCTCTTTGACAGTAGTTATTTTTACTATCTTTTTTAATTGGCAACCCCCATTTTTCAACCCTATGTACCACTTCATTTAACTTTTTGGCGATAGAATATACCAAATCTTCTCTAATTAAGCCCATGGAATCGTTTAAGACATATTCCACAAATTTTTCTGGCGTTTCCCCTGAGTTAATATAAGCATTTATGGCATTAATCCCCGAGGCTAGACAACCGCTGCGATCAATATGTGCTTTTTCTGCAATTATAATTTTTAGATTTTCTTCAATTTCTGCAGCTTCCACTGCTGCCAGACAACCTGCGGCCCCTCCTCCAATGATTAATAAATTTGTTTCAAAAAATTTGTTTTCAAAAGAATTTATGTTCACCTATATTCCCCCTGTATATAGAAAATATTTATAGCTATTATATGTATAAGAATTATGGTTGTTAATGGGGAAATATTATATAATTTTTTCTTTTACAGGAATTATTTTAAATAAAATATTGTATTCTTTAGCCAGTTCTTGATAAATATCTAACTTAATTTCCTGCAAAATATCTTCTTCAATTTCTTCACTACTATAAACATGAACAACTATTAACCTACCTTTTATATCTATTTTATCAATTTTATAATCCCAGTTAAATGACAGCTTCTCTCTTACAACAGATTTAATGATTTCTTCAGGTTTTTCAATATAAAAATGATAAAATGAAAGCAAACTCAGGGGCAATGATAACAACAAAAGAGCAATTATTATGTATATTAAACTTCTTTTTATTAACTTTTTTGCTTTATACCGCCGCCACATCCGGGGTTTTAAACCTTCAAAGTAAAATACTAAAAGATTGGACAATAATAATCCCAGATAATTTCCTGCCAGTAATAAGAAGGCTCCAAGGATCATAGTTTCACTACCAAAAGAAAGACCAAGGCCTATTGTACACATAACAGGCAACAAAGCTGCAGCTACCATTACTCCTATTAGACCTGACTTTAATTTCCCCCTAATTAAAGTATATGCAGCTGCTGCCCCTGCTGCCAGTGCAACAATTATATCTGCCAGTGTAGGTTCCATTCTGATTTTGAGAGAAGAATTTAATTCAATTCCAGGCAAAATACTTCCCAACATAAAAGCTATTATTACGGCTATAATAATTGCCATAATCTCTGCCGATATTCCTTTTCTAATTAATTTTTTATTTCCAAGCATAATGCCAACGGTAATTGCCAGTATTGGGCCAAGTACCGGAGCAATGACCATCCCCCCTACTATCACAGCAACATTATCAAGTATAAGCCCTAAACTGGTAATAACTGCAGATACTGCTACCATAATTAGGTATTCAAAATTTATTCTAGAATTCTGCTGGGCAAAAGTTATTATCGACTCCCGGGTAGCACGAAATTTTGCTTTTTTTAACTTGTTTTTGTTGCGGGGAATTACAGTATCAGGGGTAAAAATAACTAAATTTCTCTCATCATCATTTTCAAAATCAAAATATGTTATAAAATTATCAACCAAAATATCTGTATCACCATATAATAAATTTATTATTAAGAGATCTCCTGTAGGGGATGTAATCAATTTATAATCTTCAATATCTAGCTTAAGAGTTGAAAGCAATTCAACACCCTTCTGCCCTTCTCCTTTCCTCAATGCCATATGAATTATTTGCATAATAATTACCCCCTTCTTACCTATTTTTCGATAAAAAGGGGGTAATTATTCTTAACATAATTATCTTTAATTTTGATCAGTAATTCCCATTCTCTTAAGTATTAAATTATAACCATCTTCTCCATATTCAAGTGCCCGCTTAACCCTGCTAATTGTTGCTGTACTAACTCCCGTTTTCTCCACAATTTCTTCATATGTTATACCTTTTTTTAACATTTTTGCTACCTCAAGTCTCTGTCCCAGAGCTTTAATCTCTGCAATTGTAGCAATATCTTTAAAAAACCTGTAACATTCTTCTTTATCTTCCAGGAGGAGTATAGCTTCAAAAAGTTGATCTGTAAATTTATTCTTAATACTTTTGGACATAAAAAATCCCCCTTTATTATTCCCATTCAATAGTTGCCGGCGGCTTTGAAGTAATATCATACACTACCCTATTGACCGAATTTACTTCATTAACAATTCTTGTCGATATTTGCTCCAGTAATTCTGATGGTAATCTAACCCAATCTGCAGTCATAGCATCATCACTTTGAACTGCACGAACTATTATAGGATAACCATAGGTTCTTTCATCACCCATCACTCCTACACTTTTCAAATCAGGAAGCACTGCAAAAGACTGCCATATTTCACGTCTCAGACCTGCTTCTTTAATTTCTTCCCTTACGATTGCATCTGCCTTTCTTAAAATTGAAAGTTTTTTCTTTGAAACAGTACCAATAATTCTAATTGCCAGTCCCGGGCCAGGAAAAGGTTGGCGCCATACTATTTCTTCCGGTAAACCCAGTACTTCTCCAATCTTACGAACCTCATCTTTAAATAAATCTCTTAATGGTTCAATAAGTTTAAAACTCATATCCTCCGGTAGTCCACCAACATTATGATGGCTCTTTATTGTTGCAGCCTGGTCACTACCACTTTCAACAACATCAGAATATATCGTTCCCTGTACTAAATAACTGGTGTCCTCTAATTTTGAAGCTTCTCTTTCAAATACTCTAATAAATTCCTCCCCAATAATTTTTCTTTTTCTTTCAGGATCTTTAACCCCCCTCAGCTTATTTAAAAACCTTTCCCGGGCATCAACATAAATTAAGGGAATATTAAATTCCTCAGAAAATGTTCTTTTAACCTGTTCTGCTTCACCTTTTCTTAATAATCCATGGTCAACAAAAATACATGTTAACTGCCTGCCAATAGCTTTATAAACAAGCGCAGAAGCAACTGAGGAAT
This sequence comes from uncultured Halanaerobiaceae bacterium, assembly GCA_964609745.1. Lineage (GTDB taxonomy): Bacteria > Bacillota > Halanaerobiia > Halanaerobiales > DATFIM01 > CAZSTU01. The sequence continues at coordinate 1,188 of CAZSTU010000065.1, read as the reverse complement.
CAACTCCTCCTGAAAGGCCACATATCACCTTTTTATCTTCAACCACTTTTTTGATCTCTTCCGTAGCTTCCTGAATATAATCAGCCATATTCCAGTCCGCTTTAAGTTGACATATTTTAAATAAAAAATTATGTATTATTTTATTTCCCTCGACTGTATGCACTACTTCAGGATGAAACTGCACACCATAAAAATCACGACTGGAATCAGCTATTGCAGCTGCCCCGGTAATTTCTGTGCTGGCTGTAACATTAAAACCATCCGGCACCTTAACTACCCGGTCAACATGACTCATCCACACCTGAGTATGATTATCAACATCTGTTAAAATTTCATTTTTCTTTTTAATTTTTAGTCTTGCCTTGCCAAACTCTCCTTTATCAGCCTTTTTTACTCTTCCACCCGGTAGCTGGTCTGACATTAACTGGAGACCATAACAGATTCCCAGTACTGGAATGTCCAGGTCATAAATTTCTTCACTAATCCTGGGAGAATTAGGATCAGTAACACTATTTGGACCACCGGATAGTATAATTCCTCCAGGATTTAATTTCTTTATTTTTTTAATTGAAGTATTATATGGCAAGATTATTGAATATACATTAAATTCTCTTACCCTTCTGGCAATAAGCTGACTGTACTGACCACCAAAATCCAGTATTACTATCTGACTTTTATCCATTTAGACATCCTTTCTTTTATATTTTATTCTTATTATATTTAAATTTCTGTAACAATAACCAAACTCCTGCCTGTTATAAAAAATAAAAAACGAGCAATTTCCCGTTCTCACAGGAAACCGCTCGTTTTTTTCATTATATTAGAATATCCAGTCTGTATTTTACATCATGCCGCCCATTCCGCCGGGCATGCCACCGCCCATTCCGCCGGGCATGCCACCGCCGGCAGCGCCAGCGCCACCGTTGTTATCTTCATCATCGTCACCTTTGTCGGCTACCAGACATTCTGTTGTCAGTAGCATAGCGGAAGCACTAGCTGCATTTTGCAGGGCGGAACGAGTTACTTTGGCAGGATTAATAATTCCTGCTTCAATCATATTGACAAATTCCCCAGACATGGCATCAAAACCAACACCCAGATCTTTGTCTTTAACCTTCTCTACAATAACTGAACCATCATAACCAGCATTATCAGCAATCAGGCGAATTGGAGCTTCTAGTGCCTTAC
>CAZSTU010000064.1:0-12094 GCA_964609745.1 uncultured Halanaerobiaceae bacterium | reverse complement strand
AGCAGTATTATTCCTGATAAACGTCAAAAAATTGAAGAAAAGCTTATGGAGATGAAACAAAGACATGATATTACGATAATACTTGCAGGCTCTTCAGCCGGTGAGGAAGACTATACGGCAGGTATTATAGATGAACAGGGAGAAGTTATAGTTCATGGTGTAAACATCATGCCCGGAAAACCTGTTATACTGGGCAGAATTGATGACAAACCGGTAATAGGACTTCCTGGATATCCACTTTCAGCTTTACTTACTTTTCACCTTTTTGTTATAAAGCTTATCTATATTTTGCAGAAACAGACTCCTCCTTCTTATGCCGAGGTTGAGGCTGAGGTGAGAAGGAAAGTCCCCTCCAAAATTGGCCTTACAGAATTTTTGAGAGTTAATCTAATGCAAAGTGAGGAAGGTAAATTAATAGCAGTACCACGGAGCCGCGGTTCATCTGCCATGAAATCGCTGGTCAGGGCTGATGGGATAATGAAAATTGCAGAATCGAGAGAGGGCCTGGCTTCAAAAGACAGGGCTCCGGTGATTCTTCTTACTGACAGGGAGAAGGTTAAAAATAATTTATTTTTTATTGGCAGTCATGATCTCAGTCTGGAAATACTGCTTGATTTTCTCAAAAGAAATGGAGATAACTTTGAGTTAAAGCTACAGTCAGCAGGAAGCATGGGTGGATTAACTTCTCTGAGAAGAGGTGAATGTCATCTGGCAGGAGCACATCTGCTGGATCCGGAGAGCGGCAAGTATAATGAGAAGCATGTCAGGAGAATATTCAAAAATAAGAAGATGGCTCTGATTAATCTCGTTTATAGAAAACAGGGTCTTTATGTTAAAAGGGGTAATCCCAAAAATATTGAGTCTGTCAAAGACCTGACTGGAGAAAATATAAATTTTGTCAACAGACAGCGCGGTTCCGGTACCAGAGTACTGTTTGATTATCTTCTTTCCAGGTCAGATATAGAACCAGAACAAATCAGCGGGTATGAGAGAGAAAGATATACTCAGGTAGATGCAGCAGCAGCCGTAGCCAGAGGAGCAGCTGATGCAGCACCTGGAATCAAAGCAGCTGCCGAAGCACTTGGTACAGACTTTATACCCATAAGGGAAGAAAGATATGATTTGATTTTGCCACAGTCTATGCTTGAAGATAAAAGAATTAATAGAATTATAGAGATAGTGAGGTATGAAGAATTCAAAAAAGAAGTTGAAGATCTGGGCGGTTATGATACTCGTGATAGTGGTAAGATCATAAAATTGAAGGAGGAGGAAAATGGGTGAACTTAAAGATAAATATGGAAGAAAAATTACATACCTCCGTCTTTCTATAACAGATAGATGTAATCTCCGCTGCCGATACTGTATGCCGGAAGAGGGAGTGGAGTCAAAGTCTCATGATGATATTCTCTCATATGAAGAGATTGTAAAAATAGTAAAAAATGCCAGAGATATGGGAGTAAGGCGAGTACGTGTGACCGGAGGAGAACCCCTGGTAAGACCTGAAGTATTTCGTCTTATTGCTGGCCTATCTCAATTAGGTTTAGAAGATATAAGTATGACCACAAATGGGGTGCTCCTGGCCGAAGAAGCAGAAAGATTAAAAAATGCCGGGTTAAATAGAGTTAATATAAGTCTTGATAGCCTAAAGGTTGAAAGATACAGACAGATTACCCGCCGGGATAAATTGGCCCTGGTTAAAGATGGTATTGAAAAGGCACTGCTTACAGGTTTAAAACCGGTAAAAATAAATACTGTGTTACTGAAAGATGTTAATGAAGATGAAGTTGAAGATTTTTTGATTTTGAGCAGGGATAATCCCCTGCATGTAAGATTTATAGAATACATGCCTCTGGGTGGTGAGGATGAATATCAATATTCTTCACTGAAAGAAGTTAAAAAGGATCTGCTGGCAAATTATAATTTACAGAAGACAAATGTTAGTGGTGGTGGACCTGCTGAATATTATAAATTAACTCAGGGAAAGGGAACTATTGGTTTTATCAGCCCTTTAAGCAATCATTTTTGTCAGTACTGTAATAGAATGCGACTTACAGCTGATGGGAAAATTCGTCCCTGTCTGGCCAGTGATCTGGAAGTTTCATTGCCTGAAAAATTAACAGATGACAGTATTAAAAATGTCCTGAAAAAGGCTCTGGCACTTAAGCCTGTGGGGCATAATATGAATAAAAAACAATTTGACAGTTTTAAAAGAAATCGCGATATGTATCAGATAGGTGGTTAGCAAAGGGGGGGATTATTTTGAGCGCTAAGTTTAGTCATCTTGATGATAGAGGTAGAGCAAAGATGGTCGATGTGACAGATAAAGATATAAGCAAAAGAAAGGCTGTTGCGGCCGGTGAGATAAAAATGAATAAAAAAACTTTAAAAATGATTAAAGAAGGATCCATAAAAAAGGGAGCTGTACTGGAAACTGCCCGGATTGCAGGTATTATGGGTGTAAAAAATACTCCTGATCTTATTCCCATGTGTCATCCGCTTTTGATCAGTGGTATAGATATAGAATTTGAATTTAGAGATGAAAGAACAGTAGAAATAAAAGCTGTGGTTAAAAATAGTGGCAAGACAGGGGTGGAGATGGAAGCGCTGACAGGTGTCAGTACCGCTGCTTTAACCATTTACGATATGTGTAAGGCAGTTGATAAAAAGATGGAGATTAATAATATCAGACTCTTATATAAAAGTGGTGGGCAGAGTGGTGAATTTAAGAGAAAGGATGTAATTGATGATTAAAACAGCTATTATTACCATCAGTGACAAAGGTGCAGAAGGCAGTCGTGAGGATAAAAGTGGTAGAGTAATTGAAAAAATGCTCTCGGAGTTTAAAGCACAAAAGGTTTATTATAATATAATTCCTGATGAAGTTGAGTTGATTGAAAAAGAACTGAAAAAAATCTGTGATAAAGGTAATGTAGATCTGATATTTACTACAGGTGGTACGGGTTTTGCCCCGAGGGATGTTACACCTGAAGCTACCCTTAAAGTTATAGAAAAGGAGGTTCCGGGTATACCGGAAATGATGAGAGCGGAAACTATCTCCATTACTCCCATGGCAGCCCTTTCAAGGGCCAGGTCGGGGATAAGAAAAAAAACTTTAATAATTAATTTACCGGGCAGCACTAAGGCAGTCAGAGAATGTCTTGATGCCATCAGGGAAGTTATTCCACATGGAATTGATATACTAAAGGGCAATGTAACAGAACATTAATGAGGAGGTTTTCTAAAATGAAAGGTGAAGTTCTGGCCGTCTGCAGGAGCAAAAAAAAGGGAACGGTAAAAGAACCCATACCCACCGGCAGACTGAAGGTCGGTTATGGTCTTAAAGGAGATGCCCATGGTGGGGACTGGCACAGACAGGTCAGCCTGCTTGGTGTTGAAAGTATTGACAAAATGAGGGGTAAGGGTTTTGATATTGAATTTGGTGATTTTGCTGAAAATATTACTACTTCTGGCATAGAACTTTTTGAACTGCCGGTTGGAACAATACTTAAAGTCGGGCCTGAAGCAGTGCTGGAAGTAACACAGATAGGGAAAAAATGCCATCATGATTGTGAAATATTTCAAAAAATAGGTGATTGTGTTATGCCCAGAGAGGGTATTTTTGCTGTTGTCAAAAAAGGAGGGCCGGTAGAGGCCGGTGACAAAATAATAGTTGAATGAACTTGATATAAGGGGAAGATTATGAAATAATATAGAAGGAATAATCCCTGAAGGATGGGTGTAATAGATGAAAACATATGTATTATATGGGCCCAGTGGTTCTGGGAAGAGTTATCAGGCCCGTATCATTTCTCATAAATATAATATTCCCCTGATAATAGATGACGGTCTTTTGATCTGGGAGGGTAGAATACTTGCCGGAAAATCTGCCAAACAGGAGAAAACAAAGGTTACCGCTATTAAGAGGGCTTTGTTTTATGAAGATGAGCAGGTTGAAGAAGTTAAAGAGGCAATGGAAGAAACTGATGCTGATAAAATACTTATACTGGGAACCTCCCGGGGGATGGTGGAAAGAATAGTTGAGAGACTTGACCTGACACCTATTGATGTCACAATGGAAATAAGTGATGTGGTTAGTCAGGAAGAAATTGAAATGGCACAGGAGATAAGGAGAAAGAGTAACAGTCATATAATACCTGTACCCACCATTGAGGTTAAACATCAATTTCCCTTTGTGGATACTATTGAGCTTTTTTTTCAAAATAATAGAAAACCTGTCAAAACTGAATCCTCAATAGTAAGACCCAGATTCAGCAATTTGGGTAATTTAGTTATTTATAACAAAGTTTTTGATAAATTTATTAAACATTTTTTAGAAAATATCGAGGATATCAGGAAATTTAGTAATATTAATGTTCATAAAACTGACTCAGGACTGGAGGTTAATATTACTGTAGTCCTTAGCTATGGCATCAAAATTCACCGGTTTTTATCAGTTATACAAAAAGAACTAAAACAATATCTTGAACAAAATACCGGTGTGAGGGTAAAAGATATTACTATTACAGTTAGTTCTTTGCTTGTTGAGTAAAACAATAAGGATAATTATTTTTTTATTGCAACTTTTTAAAAGATATAAATAACTAAGATAAAGAAAAGGGGGATAATAATGAAAAAAATTAAGAAAGGTTCCTGGGTTCAAATTGAACAGACATTACTTGAACCGGGGGAGAGGGCCCCACAGGTTCCCAAAGAAACCCAGCAGACACCCTTAAAGTTATGGGTTAAAGGTTATCTACAGGAGGATGCTGAAATAGGAGAAAGGGTAAGGATTAAAACAATTATAGGGCGCAGGCTTGAAGGCAAGTTATTAGCAGAAAATCCCCGTTATGAACATGACTTTGGCCGCCCAATTCCCGAACTTCTCTCAGTTGGAAAGGAATTTAGAAAAATAATTGATGGGGGGGAAAAATAATGGGTGGAATGAGTTATAATCAGTTGATGGAGAAGAAAAACGAAATAATGAAAAAATCACTCGGGCTTGATTATGAACAATTTGACAGCAGGGGTATAAGTTTTGACTATGAAAAATTAATGGCAGTTGCCGATTACTCTATGGATGATTTATTTAAAATACAATCAGAGGTAAAGGTGGGAAAAACACCACTTGTAGAATTGAAAAATTTGAACAGAGCTGTGAAAAAATTATCGGAACCGGGTAAAGGGGCAAAGATCTATCTAAAAGATGAGGCTGCAAATCCTTCCGGTAGTTATAAGGCCAGACGCGCATTTTTGTCCGTTTATCATGCTCAAAAAGAAGGTTATGATGGTGTAGTTGCTGCTACCAGCGGTAATTATGGAGAAGCTGTTGCCTCACAGGCTAATATGCATAATCTTGATTCGATAATTGTACAGGAAGTTTTTGACAGCAGGGGTTACGGACAGCCTGAGATACTGGAAAAAGGAAGAAAGTGTGAGACATATGGAGCTGAAGTGTTGCAGCTGACTGTTGGTCCCGAATTATTTTATACCTTTCTTAATATACTTGACGAAACAGGTTTCTTTAATGCCTCACTTTATACCCCGTTTGCCATTAAGGGAGTAGAACCACTTGGTTATGAGATTGTTGAAGGTATTAAAGAGCTGGAAGGGAAGGCTCCCGACGCTGTGGTTGTCACAAATGCTGGTGGAGGTAATTTGACAGGTACTGCCCGGGGAGTTTTGACAGCAGGGGCAGAGGAAACGGAGATAATTGCATCCAGTGTAGATCTTTCCGGTTTGCATATGGCCAGTGATAAAGACTTTAACCGTAAATCTTTTACTACAGGACATACAGGTTTTGGCATTCCTTTTGCTACAAAGCCTGACCGTTCTGATGTTCCCTACAATGCAGCCAGGCCGTTAAGGTATATAGATCGGTATGTAACAATAAGTCAGGGAGAGGTCTTTTATATTACAGAAGCACTCTCACAGCTGGAGGGAATGGAAAGAGGACCTGCCGGCAATACTTCTCTGGCTACAGCCTTTGCCCTTGCCAGGGAAATGGATGAAGATCAGGTAATTGTAGTTCAGGAAACCGAATATACAGGTGCCGGTAAACATGTAACAGCACAGCTTAGCTTTGCCAGAGAGGAAAATAATATTGAGATCAAAAAGGGAGATCCTGAAAAGCAGGTGCCTGGTGAAAATATAATTATTCCAGAAAGTCCGGAACAAATCAGGGCCAGAGATCTGGATCTTGATCAGATTAAATCATCTTATTTGAAAAATGCTGTCAGTGAAATTGATAAAGATGAATTAACAAATACTGAACTTGAATTTTTGGCTAATGAAATCAAAGAAGACGTGGATTATGTAAAAAAGGCATTATCTGAACTATAATTTAATAAAGATAATTAAGTAATATAATTGGCCCCGGCTTAATACCGGGGTCCGTATTTTGTGGGGGGAACTGTTATGGAAGCAAAGAATTTAGAAGCAAAAAATTTAGTTAATTACAGGCGAAAAATGTGGCTGCTTTTAAGTACAGGATTTCTCATAGGCTTTTTTCACCGTTATTCAACAGGAGTAATATCAGACATTCTGGCAGAAGAATTGAGTTTGACAGCAGTAAATCTTGGAACTTTAACCTCAATGTATTTTTATGCTTATGGTTTTCTGCAGGCTCCTGTGGGTATACTGGGTGATAAATATGGTGTTAGAAAAGTAACTTTTACAGGTATGATATTTATGAGTGCCGGATCATTATTGTTTGGATTGTCCCGTAGTATGCTGTCTGCATCCACAGGTAGACTGCTGATAGGAGTGGGATCAGCCTGTTTTTTTATCTCTATATTAAAAATGATTGCCATCTGGTTTCCGGAAGAAAAATTCACAAGGTATAATGGCTGGACTTCTGTTATGGGGAATGTAGGGGCTCTGCTTGCTGCTTCACCATTTTCACTGTTGATATCAAATATTTCCTGGCGGACAGCATATTTGATATTATCAGGTATTACTATTTTTCTGGCAGTATTAATATGGAGTTATGTGCGTGATTATCCTCAGGAAATGGGTTATGATAATATAAATAATATTGAAGCTGACAGGCGGAGTTTTATAGAAATTTTACAGGGAATGAAGGTTTTAGTAACTGACATACAATTCTGGCTTTATTTTATAATCATATTTGTGATGATGGGGAGTGTGATGAGTCTGTCCGGTTTGTGGATCATCCCCTTTATGATGCATGTTTATGGTCTAACAAGAACTATGGCTGCCAACTTTGCCCTTGTGCTGACTACAGGTCTTATAGCCTGTTCTGCACTTCTGGGCTGGTTTGAAAGAAAGATTGGAAACAGAGTTAAAATGATAAGATTTAGTGTATTTTTTATTAGTCTTATCTGGTTATATATAATATTTTTTAAAGGAGGCAGACCTCCACTTTTCCAGCTTATAATATTATTGTTTTTGATCGGCTTGTTTGGGCTTTTTGTGATGGTGACATATGGCAGTGTAAAAAATCTTTATCCAGAGCTTAAGGGAAGTTCAATGGGTCTTTTAAATCTTGCCCCTTTTTTGGGTACTGTGTTTTTTAATTTTTTACTTGGATGGCGTCTCGATGCTACCTGGCAGGGGAAAATATTAAAGGGAAGTAGAATTTATACCCTGCAGGGTTATAGACAGGGATTTATTATTATATTTTCATTACTAATAATTATTCTGTTTTTGACCTTACAATTAAATACAGATGATAGCATCAAATAATTTGCATATATTTAACTTTAAGTAAAAATATAGTATGTATAAATTTAAAAATTGTGAAATAAACATAATACAAATATTTTAAAAGCATTAAAAAATTTTTGAAAAATTATAGAAAAAAAGAGGATATCTTAAATTAATATATAATTATACTAATAACGATAATATGTATAAGCCTGGTAAAAATTAAATGGATTGATATTTCTTCTATGGTAAAAAAGGTAAAAAAATTATGAACATAACTTAAATATCTTAAAAAAAGCGTGAAATATTTACATATATTTTTTTTACAAAGATTATAACTATGATTATTTAATAATAATATTTAGATAATTACCGCAAATAAAAATATTGTTTAATTAAGAAGGAGGTGATTTATAGAAATAGCCGCCGGGATAAAAAAAGAGAAGGGAAAACAGGAGAAGTCTGCTTCGAAAATCTAAAATATTTTATAGGAGTGGTGATCAATGCCAGAAAAAAAAGAAAGAGGTCGTGGTCTAAAAGATATTGATCCGGCAATATTCTGGATATCTCTCGTAATTTCTACTATATTAATTATCTGGGGTGCCGGAGCCACCGATCATTTTGGAAAGATTATTGACAATATTTTTAACTTTCTTGTTGATAATTTTGGCTGGTTTTACCTTTTATTTACTATGGTTATCTTTTTACTGGTAATAATACTGGGTTTCAGCCGTCTGGGTAAAATTAAGCTGGGGAAACCTGATGAGGAACCCGAATATTCAACACGCTCCTGGTTTGCCATGCTTTTCAGTGCCGGTATGGGAATTGGACTGGTTTTTTGGGGTGTGGCAGAACCAATAATGCACTATGTAACACCACCCTTTGGTCTTGAGGGTGAAACAGAAGCAGCTGCACTTGAAGCGGGTGCATCTTCCTTTTTTCACTGGGGATTACATCCCTGGGCATTATATGCATTTTTCGGTCTGCTTCTGGCCTACTTTTCTTTCAGGCGCGGTCTTCCACAGCTTCCCAGTTCTACTTTATACCCTGTACTGGGGGAAAAAGGTGTAAAAGGAGGCTGGGGTAAGGCATTTAATATTATAGCAGTTTTTGCAACATTATTCGGTATTGCAACATCACTCGGTCTTGGTGCCCAGCAAATTAATAGTGGGCTGTCAGAACTAGCTGGAATTGCGGTCAGTGATACCATGGCATCCCTGATAGTAGTGGTAATCACCATTGCCTTCATAATTTCAGCTGTTACAGGAATTGATAAAGGTATTAAATATTTGAGTAATATTAATATTACTATAGGCGGTATTTTACTCTTTTTTGTAATTGTATTTGGACCAACAGTATTTATCCTGAACTACACTGTTGAAGCTACGGGGCATTATATCAATCAAATTGTGGAAAGAAGTTTTTACCTGGGTTCAGTTTCAGGAGCTGATTGGCCGGGCTGGTGGACAATATTTTACTGGGCCTGGTGGATAGCCTGGACTCCTTTTGTCGGTGGCTTTATTGCCAGAATATCCAGAGGGCGAACAATTAGAGAATTTGTAATTGGAGTTATGATTATTCCTGCTATAGTTGGTATAGTCTGGTTTGGAGCAATGGGGGGTACAGGACTCCATCTGGAACTGACAGAATCAGCCAATATAATTGATCCTGTGCATGAGGATATTGCGGTGGCATTTTTCGTAACCTTACAGGAACTACCACTTGGAGGACTTTTGAGTATTCTGGCCACCATTCTGATCAGTACCTTCTTTATTACCTCGGCTGATTCAGGTACTTTCGTTATGGGGATGCTTACCTCCAAAGGTAAATTGGAGCCCTCTACTCAGGTTAAGGTAACCTGGGGTATTATTGAAGGCTTTATTGCGGCTGTGCTCATTATGGCAGGTGGTTTAAATGCATTACAGACTGCTTCCATTGCCGGTGCCTTCCCCTTTATGTTCTTTGTAGTTGTCAGTATGTTTGGTATTTTCCAGGCTTTGAATAAAGATTATGAAATGATGGAAAAGGGAGAATTTATTGGAGAAATCGATATTGATTATGGTTTTACCGGCAGTGGAGAAGATGTTGATATGGAAAGTTAAATAGTATTATCTGACCGGCAGTGGTCAAAGCTGTCTGCTGCCGGTCATCCTTAAAAAATTTAATTTTTTTACTTCTCCATAATCATGATTATAGCAAAGGGGGATTCTGCAAATGGCTGATTTTGAAAAGATGAGTGAAAGTGTAATTAAGGGAGAGGCAGAAAAGGTAAAAGAAATGGTACAGGAGGCAATTGATGAGGGACTGGCCCCCCAGGAGATTATCAATCAGGGGCTGATCAACGGGATGAATGTTGTTGGTAAGCGCTTTAAGGCAGGAGATATGTTTGTACCGGAAGTACTGCTTTCAGCAAAGGCAATGAAGGGTGGAATGGAACTTGTCAAACCGCTTTTGGTAGAGGGTGAAATGCCCGATGCCGGCAAAGTACTTCTGGGTACAGTAGAAGGAGACCTTCATGACATCGGTAAAAACCTGGTTGGTATGATGATGGAAAGTGGTGGACTGGAAGTAATAAATCTGGGAACAGATGTAAAGGCCTCTGATTTTGCTGAAGCAGTAAGGGAACATAAGCCTGATGTGCTTGGTATGAGTGCACTTTTGACCACAACCATGCTGGAGATGAAAAACACCATAGAGGTATTGAAAGAAGAGGGATTGCGAGACTCAGTAAAAGTAATGGTGGGAGGAGCACCTGTGACCAGAGAATTTGCCGAAGAGATAGGAGCAGACGGCTGGGCACCTGATGCTGCCTCAGCCAAGGATCTTGCATTTGATTATTTAGAAGAATAAGAGGTAAGGGAGGGAAATAATTATGAGTGGTTATAAAAGTTCCCGTTACACTGTTAATAAGTCTGTAAATTATAAGTCATTAAGTGAAGCTGAAAGAGAAGAAATTTATCTGGCTGCACTGGAAGTTCTGGAAAGAACAGGAGTTAAACTTTTTTCTGAAGAAGTAAGAGAAATCCTTCTTGAAGCAGGTTGCTGGCAGGATAGTGAAGAGGAAGAATTGATAAGAATTCCCATTGGTTTAAGTCAGTGGGCTGTTGAATCTGCTCCAGATAAGATAATTCTTTATGATCGGGAGGGCAATCGTCAGCTTGATCTGAGTACAACCAGGACATATTTTGGTCCGGGTCCGACCAATACCTATCACCGTGATCCCTATACCGGTGAAAGAAGGCGGCCTGTTCTGGATGATACGAAAAATGTAGCAAAGGCCTGTGATGCTCTGGAAAATATTGATTTTGTCATGGACCTTGGTACACCTACTGGAGTACCGGAAAATATTGCTGATATACATGCTTTCAGAACCATGGTTGAAAATACTACAAAGCCCATTGTTCACTGGGGTTTTGATATAGAGCAATATGAAGATATGATTGATATTGCATCTATAGTCGCCGGCTCACTGGAAAAACTGCAGCAAAAACCATTTTTCTTCCTCTATTCTGAGCCAACTTCTCCTTTGCTTCATTCAAGGGAGGCCATTGAAAAAGTGCTTTTTGCTGCGAGAAAGAAAATTCCCATAGTTTATACACCCTGTGTTATTTCCGGAGCAACCACACCGTCCACTCTTGCCGGGACACTTGTTCAGGGTATTGCTGAAAGTATTGCCGGAATAACACTATCACAGCTGGTCAGGAAGGGAACCCCTATTATTATGGGTGGTGTATATGGAATAATGGATATGCAGACCACCATCTATAGTTACGGAAGCCCTGAATTCCATGCTTTACAGGCGGGTATTGCAGAAGTTGCCCATCATATGGAGATACCTGTTTTCGGCACTGCTGGTTGTACGGACTCTCATACGATAGATGAACAGGCTGCAGCAGAAGCTTCCATGAGTATTCTTACTGCAGCACAGTCAGGTGCCAATCTCGTTCATGACTGTGGATATATTAGTTCCGGACAGTGTGGTTCTCTAGAACAGCTGGTTATGGATAATGAAATAATTGGCATGGTCAGAAGATTTATGAGGGGTATTGAAGTCAATGATGAAACACTGGCTGTTGATGTAGTTGATAAAGTTGGACCTGGAGGACATTTCCTCGGCGAAGATCATACTGTAGAGAACTTTAAAAAAGAGACATGGTTTCCGGATATAGTTAATAGAATGAGATATGATGGCTGGAAGACAAAAACTGGTAGTGCAAGGATGAGTGAAAGGATTAAGGATAAATTACACAAAATCCTTGATGAACATGAAGTACCTTCACTTCCTGAAGAAAAGCTGGAAAAAATTCAGGAAATTATTGATAGAGCTGAGGCCAGAGAAGCTGAAAGAAATAATAATTAAGAGGGGGGTTTAGAAAATGGCTGATTTTGAAAAGATGAGTGAAAGTGTAATTAAGGGAGAGGCAGAAAA
>CAZSTU010000063.1:0-12117 GCA_964609745.1 uncultured Halanaerobiaceae bacterium | reverse complement strand
ACTGATTTTGACAAAACTACTGAAGATTATTATATAGCAATGGATGAAAATAATGAGGAAAGATTTGATTATAACGAAGATAAGGGAGAATATCAATATTATAATGAAAATGATGATCCAGTGACAACCAGTCTATTTAATTTTAGAGGGGCAATTAAGAGTCCTGAAGATGAGCTTATTTATGATGCTGAAGAAGATTTTGAGATTGAAACAAAAATTATAGGTGAAAATAGATTTCCCCTGGATGATATTATAAATAATGAAGATGATGGGGATGAAGAAGATGATAATAATATTGGTGATATTACCACTGATAAGGGAGATTTAGTATTAAAACTCAAGCCAATGTCAGTCAATGATTTAATGGATGAAATGGATAGAGATCCTGATGATATGGAAGATATAGAAGATATAATTAATAAATCTGAAACATATCTGGAAACAGTAATAGACAATGAAATGCCGGTGGATATCAAGGCTGAAGTATTTTTGGCAAATACTGAAGATCTGGATGAGTTATACAGTTCAGGTAATTCAGCAGGAAATTTACTGGAAATAAATTCAGAAGAAGAAAAAACTCATCGTTTTGAACTTGGTGAGACCATTGAAGATATAGATAAAAAACTGGAAGAGGGAGACCTTTATATGGGAGTTAAGGTTGTAATGGGTGATTTTGCTAAGGAAGATGGACAAAAACACACATTCTCCTCTGAACAAAAAATAGATATTAAATCCCATCTTGGTGTAGGGATAAAAGTTAATCAATAATTGTGAAAAGAGGTGAGAGAAATGAAAAATAAATTACGGGTAATATCTTTTGTTTGTCTGACATTGATGCTTATCTTTAGCGGTATAGCCTCTGCCCAAACAGGTAAAATAGCAGGACTAGGCAGTGGCTTTGCAGGACTTGAAGGTTCTGATGCCCTTTATTTCAATCCTGCTTTGGTTAATCCACCTGATGATGTTTTTACCCTGGAGACAAATATTGCAGTTGGTCTCTGGAATAACGGAATTTCCAGTGATTATTTAAATCAGCACTGGGAAGATGATATAAAAGGTGAGATCATGGATGCTGTTGCTGATGATGGTCTGATATTAAGTGGTGGCGGTAATCAGGATCTAAGATTGATTCTGGGCAATACCACTTTTTTTGCCGGCCTGAAGGAAGAAGCAAGTGGTACTTTATCACCTGATCTGGTGGAATTAATTCTGGAAGGAAATGAAATAAGTAGTGAAGAAGAAGAGATATTATATAAACTGGACGGAACCGCGCTTGATTTTGCTGTATACGGAGATGCCGGAGCTAACCTCTCCTTTTCTCTGGACAGAGTGGCTGAAAAAGCAAACTTAGATTCATTTAAAGTAGGTGGGGCCTATCACTACCTGTATGGAGCTTTTGCTAAGGGTGAAGGTAGTGGGGAGACAGAGTTTAATTATGATAACATTGTTGATAGTGACGGCGAGGTTGAATTACGTCATGTAGAAGAAGGAGAAGGTTTTGCCTATGATGTAGGTATGGCCCTGGGGATAACAGAGAGAATGACCATTGGAGCCAGTTTACTTAATGTCGGTAAAATAAAAGCAGAAGAGCATTATCTAACAAACTTAGAATATACAACCGAAGGAGAAGATGGTGAGGCAGGTTTTGAAGCTGGTGAAGAGCCTGAGCTTATTGAGGAAGAACTGGAATATGAACTTCCAAAGACAGTAAGACTGGGTCTTGGCTATGACTGGGGAGACAGCATGGATGTTTACAGTGATTATTCTCAGACTACTTATAGTGAGGATAGAGTAGAACATCAAATTACAGCAGGTGCTGAATTTAATAAACTGAAGTTTATCCCTCTACGCTTTGGAGTCAGTTATTCAAATCTGCAAAAGGACTTTATCATGTCAGGAGGTATGGGACTGCACCTGGGCCCAATGCAGGTGGATCTTGGTTTTTCCGATCTTAGTGCTTTCTATAATGACACAAAAAGCGGTAATCTGGGGATAAGTGGTAGAATTGCCTTTTAACTTTTGACCTTTCCTGTTATTGTGATATAATAAAAATGGTAGAAAATAATACGGGAGGTCGATAAAATGAAGTTTAAATGGTGGGGACATTCCTGTTTTTTGCTAACCCTGGATAATGGCAGGGAGATTCTTACAGATCCCTATGATAACAGTCTTCCCTATCAGCAAATGACCGATAAGCCTGATATAGTGACTTCAAGCCATGACCATTTTGATCATAATGCTGTGAAAAGAGTTCCGGGGAAATTTAAAGTTGTGGATGATGTGGAAGGTTATAAGGATGATATTGTCAGCATTAATGGTATCCACACCTATCATGACCATTCAGAAGGTAAAGAACGTGGAGATAATATTATCTTTTTGATAAATAGTGGAGACATTACCATAACCCATATGGGAGATACAGGACATCTACCCTCTCAGCAAAAACTGCAAAAATTAAAAGAGACAAATATCTTATTAATCCCTGTTGGCGGTTATTACACAATTGATGCTGATGAGGCATATGAAATAGCCGAAGCTGTTAATCCTGATGTGATAATACCCATGCATTTTAAAACAGATATACTCGACTTTCCCATTACAGGGGTGGAAAATTTTATAGCTAAATATGACTCTGATATGGTAGAAAGGGTGGGAGATGCTGAAGTGGAATTTGATCAGTTTCCTCCAGACAAAAAAGTTTATGTTCTAAATTATGTAGGACAATAGTAGCAATAAAAGACCCCGATATCTATCGGGGTTTAACTTTTGAATTAGTTGGGAATGATTTTCAATTAATTTTAATTTTATGAGAAGCCTGTTTTTAAAAGAAGGATTTTGCTTTTAAATGAAGAATAATAACATTAATGTATAATAATATTGAAAAAAAGGTTATATTTTTTAATTAGTTTTGAGCATATGTTCGATGTATTAATAGGAGAAATTGTGAAAGGAGGCTTTAAAATAGTGGGATTTTTCGATAAAATAATGGGTAGAGATGATAAAAAGTTGATTGTTGTGGGTCTGGATGGTGTACCCTATACATTTATGAAAAGATTAATAAATGAGGGGAAGATGCCCAATTTTGCTGAACTTACTGACCGGGGTGGGTTTAAAAGAATGAATTCAGTGCTCCCCACCATTTCCTCGGTGGCCTGGTCAACCTTTATGACAGGTGAGGATGCGGCAGGTCATAATATTTTTGGCTTTATAGACAGGAGAGCCAATCCTTTTAAACTATATGTTCCTACATCCGGTTATCTTAAGGCACCTACAATCTGGGATAAACTGGGTGAGAAAAACAAAAGGAGCATAGTATTGAATGTACCGGTTACCTATCCTCCCAAAGAAGTTAATGGTATACTTGTTTCTGGTTTTCTGGCAACTGATATTAATAAAGCAGTATATCCGGATAGTTATGTGCAAAAACTAAAAGATTTGGATTATATAATAGATGTGGATCCCTGGCAGGCTAGAGAATCCAAGGATGAGTTTCTGGATGAACTTAACAGGGCTCTGGAAAATCGCTTTCAGACAATGTTTGAGTTTATGGAAGATGAGCCATGGGATTATTTTCAGTGTCATATAATGGAGACAGACCGCATAAATCATTTTTACTGGGGTGATATGAAAGAAGGTGATCCCCGGTATGAAGAGGCTTTTTATAGTTTTTATGAAAAAATAGATGGTTATCTTGGAGAATTGAAAAATAAAATTGATGATAATACTGAGCTTATCATACTTTCTGATCACGGTTTTTGCCGGGTTGAAAAAGAAGTTGAACTCAATCACTGGCTGAAAGAAGAAGGTTATCTAAAATATGATAAAAATGAAATAGAATCAGTTGCAGATATGTCTGCTGATACTAAAGCTTATAGTCTGCTTCCCGGGAGAATTTTTATTAATCTTTCCGGCCGGGAAGAAAAGGGCACTGTAGATAAGAGTGAATATAATAAATTACGTAAGGAATTAAAGGAAAAGTTATTGAAGCTGGAAGATACAAAAAATGACAGAAAAATAATTAGAGAAGTATATTTTAGAGAAGATATATATGATGGTCCCTATCTGGAGCGGGCGGCAGACCTGATTGCTGTGCCGGAGAGGGGATATGACCTTAAAGCGTCAGCAAACCCGGATAAATTATTGCAGGAAGGTTTTATCCAGGGAATGCACACCTATGATGATGCTTTTGTTTTTACAGGTGAGGGAGAAATCGTGGATGGTCTGGAAGATGTGGTAGAAATAAGGGATGTTCACCATTTGATTATGGATTATTATAATGGTTAAGATAGAATAGAGTGTAAATAGGGAAAGGGTGAAAAAGTGAGGGTACTATTAATACTGGCGAGTTATTTATTTGGCTCCATTACACCTGCTCGCTTTGTCGGTAAAATTAAAAATGTTGATCTTACAAATCAGGGTACCAGAAATCCAGGTGCCACCAATGTATACAGGGTGGTAGGACCTAAGTGGGGGGTTGCCGTTGGTCTGCTGGATCTTTTTAAAGGAATTATCCCGCCACTTACTGCCCGGCTGGTATTTGACAGTAATCCCTATGTGCTGGCCATGGTAGGGCTGGGTGTGGTGGCCGGTCATAACTGGCCTGTATATTACGGTTTTGCCGGTGGACGCGGTCTGGCTACTTCCCTGGGTACTCTGGCCTCATTTCATTTCTGGTTAATATTTTTTTCTTTTGCCTTAACCCTTTTGGTTGTGCTAATGCTCATGAAATACTTTAAAATAGTGATTCGCATACCCTTTGTTTTGTATCCCCTCTTTATTCTTATGAACCGTATTTTTTTACAGGATGAATTTTTGTTACATTATGCCCTACTGTTAATGGTCATGGCTTTCTTTAGGGCCTGGCAGGTACACCGTAAACGTAGTACAGAATAATAGAAAGGAGATTTGAAATGTCAGGAAGAATATTTATAATAGGTATAGATGGTGGAGATTACAATTTAATAAATAAGTGGACAGAGGAGGGCAAACTTCCCAATTTAAATAAAATAAAGGGGGAGGGATGTTTCGGTCCCCTGCGCAGTACCATCCCCCCCATTACCGGGGCGGCCTGGTCTACATTTCAGACAGGCACCAATCCCGGCAAACACGGGGCTTTTAACTGGTTTAAACGTCAAGAAGGTGAATACAGGGCGGCACCGGTGACTTCCAGAGATATTTCCGAACCCACCCTGTGGAAGATTTTGGGCAAACAGAATAAAAAAGTGGGGGTTATCGGAGTGCCGGTAACCTATCCTCCTGAGGATGTCAATGGTTTTTTGATTCCAGGACTTTTAACACCTGATGAGGCAGAAAAACAGAGTGTTCCGCCTGATTTGATTGATGAGGTCAGGGAAATAGCGCCGGAATTTGAGTTTTCACCCAGTGAATGGACCAGAGCCTATGACCGTTATGATTGGGTGGATGATATGTTTAGAGGTGTTGATGATAAGGTTAAAGTGACCGAACACCTGATGGATAAAAAAGAGTGGGATTTGATGATGGTCCACTTTATGGAATCTGATCAGGTACAGCACTTTATGTGGAATTACCTGGAAGATGAGGAAGAAGACTGGAATCCAGTCCTGGAAATCTATCAAAAAGTGGATTGGGCAATAGGACATCTGCTGGATAAACTGGACAGTGAGGATACTGTACTTATAATGTCTGATCATGGTTTTGGCCCGCTTCGTTATGATTTTCATATTGATACCTGGCTGCAAAAAGAGGGCTATATTAAATTCAGGAAAAACTTTGGAACTCTTTTTAAGGAAACATTCTTTAAGGCCGGTGTAACAAAAGAATCACTCTTCCCGGTTGGAGAGATGCTTTATCCTCTTGTCAATAAGATTGGATTTTTGAGTAACTTTTATGATATAGCCAGTAATCCCTTACTTGAGTGGCTTTTTCTTTCCAGTCAGAATGTGGACTGGGAAAATACTAAAGCCTACTCACACAGTGAAATAGGTCATATCTATCTCAATGTCAAGGGTCGGGAGCCCCGGGGTGCTGTTGATCCCGAAGATGTACCCGCCTTAAGACAGGAGTTAATAGAAAAGTTAAAAGAACTTAAAAACCCTTATACAGGTAAAAAAATAGTAGGAGAAATTTATGAGGGGGATGAATACTATCATGGTCCGAAGGCCCATCTGGCACCTGATATTATCTTCCTTCCCAATGATATGGAGATTATCGGCAAGGGAGCTTATGAGTTTCTCTGTCATAAGGTTGTAAGCAAGTCACGATATCAGACGGGACACCACCGTATGGAAGGTGTCTTTATGGCCCGGGGTCCTAAGGTTAAGGCCGGTAAAGAGATGAAGGCTCATATTATGGATCTTGTCCCCACCATACTTTATGGAATGGACCTACCCGTGCTTGACTCCATGGATGGAGAGGTTTTGATAGAAGCATTTCGTGATGTATACAGTAAAGAGGATATTAAGAAAGTGAGTAAGGAAGAGCTTGGTTTAGATGACGATGATGACGGTGGAGACGACCCCGATGATGATGACGAAATGAGAAGAAGGCTGAAAGGTCTGGGATATGTTTCTTAATAATAAAGCCGCCCGTCTTTTCTGACGGGCGGTACTCTATCATAAATTATGCGCATAATGATAAAATTATTAGTGCACTAACCAATACTGGCAGTATAATATATGCAGTATAATATATGATGAATGATATTAACTATTATTGGTTTTTGCCCTGACGTTGCTGTTGTTTTGTCTTATACTGTGGTTCCTGCTGTTCTACATAATTGGTACGACCGGAAAGACTATTTACCAGCTGACCTATCTGCTGGGCTCCCTCAGAAAAGAGTTTTTTGGCGTTTTTGTCCTGGGTATCCATGGCAAATGCTTCCATTTCAGCTCTGGCACTGCGCAGGGAAGCCAGGGTTTGGTGTAATTTATTACCTGTAGTCATTTATTCACCTCCTTTTTTATAAAGTCCGACTCGTTTTTTAGCATAACCAGCTCTAAGTGTTTTATGAAGGAAATATAATGAAATGTTTTTATTCATAATTTTCAAATGAAAGGGGATCCTAATTATGAAACTTGTGATTAATTTTGATATAAAAGATAAGTATATAGAGAAGATGAAAAAAACAGTTCAACCTCTTGAAGTTGTAAGGTCTGTGGACAGTGATAGTCTAAAGCGGGAAATTGTTGATACCGATATTTTAGTTAGTTTTGGAGCTCCAGATCTGGAAATTATGGATAGAGCGGAAAACTTAAAATGGATACAGAGCTGGACTGCAGGAGTTGATGTTTTTACCGGACCGGATTATCTGCAATTTCTTATTGAAAATGAAATTATTTTAACTTCCATGAGTGGAGTTCACAGTAATATAATAGCAGAACATACTATGGGATTTTTGATTAATTTTAGCCGGCGATTTTGTGATTTTCATCAGCAGCAACAAAATCAGGTCTGGCAGCAGCTTAAAGTAGACCAGCTTGAAGGTAGAACTCTCGGTGTGGTAGGTCTGGGCAGTATTGGACAGGAGATAGCTGCCAGAGGTAAAGCTTTTAAGATGAATGTTATAGGCAGTAAGCGGAATGTGGAAAAAAAGGTTAAAGCAGTTGATGAATTATACAGTCCTGATGAACTTTCAGAGCTTTTGAGAAAGTCTGATTATGTAGTCTGTATTGTGCCTCTCACTGATGAAACTGCCGGTATGTTTGGTAAAGAGGAGTTTAAAGCCATGAAAGACAGTGCCTATTTTATCAATGTAGGACGGGGAGAAGTGGTTGATCAGGACGCCCTGATTGAAGCTTTAAAACAGGGCAGGATTGCCGGTGCCGGACTTGATGTGTTTGATAAAGAACCACTGCCGGAGGATTCTCCTCTTTACCGTTTAAAAAATGTTATAATTACCCCTCATGTTGCCGGAGTTTTCCCTGATTATAATCAAAAGGCGATTAAAATTTTAAATGAAAATCTAAAGAAATTTTATGCCGGTGACTTTGGTCAGATGGTTAATATGGTGGATTATAATAGAGGTTATTAAGGGGGGATAAAGATGGATAATAAACTAAAAGAGAAAATATTAAAAAAAGTTGTAGATATTGAAGAAAAGAATGAGTTTATTATGTATATAAAAAAGAACAAACAAATATTCCTGGACCTAAATGATGATGAAATATACAATTACCTGGGTAAAATGATAATAGACAGATTTAATGATAGATTGACTAATAAATTAAACTTGTGGCTGGATACTTTGGATGATAATTACGATATAATAAATTTATTAAAAAATGAATATTTGCCTTTTATAGAAAAATTACGTTCAATAATTAATACTCAAAATTATAATGATCTAAAAAAGCTAGCAATTGTTTTAGATAATGTTTTGTTTTTTTTGGATAGAAATTATAAATTGGGAAATTATCAAAAATTATATTACAAGTTATTGGATTTGAATGAAACTATAAAAGAAAAATTAATTGAAATAGGTTTAGTTAATGAAATTGAATTTATTTTAAAAGATTTAAAATTAATCTCCAGATCTGAGTATGAATTAACAATAAAAGATTGGTTGGTAAATGACAAATATGAAATAAGATATTTCAAAAAAGGTTTTGACAGATTAGGTAATATTAATGAAAATTTTGGAAGTTTATTACCTTCTTATAAAGATAAAGAAGGGAGGGATAAAAAAGAATGGCAGGAGAAAGTTCCAAAAAAGAGATCAATATCCACTTACAGAAGGCAACATTGATTGAAATAGAATGCGAAAGTAAGGAAAGAAAAAAAAATGAAGAGGAAGAATTGGTTAGAAATCCTGATTTGGAGATAATAAAAACTACTGAAGATCATTTTATTATTATGCTTAATGATCATATCTATTTTGAACCTGAGGGTCCATATGAGTTAAAGATTGTGTATAAAGGTTTTTTTGAATTTGTGGATGAGGACATGAATGATTTGGAAGAAAAAAGCCAATTTATAAAAGATAATTTAAAGGAAATAGGTGTTATATTATCTCCTTTTTCAATTTCATTGGCTGCTGATTTAATAGAAAAATTTGGGTATATGCCATTGATAATTCCCCCCTGGAAGGGCTTTGATAGGGAGGGAGAATAGCTTAATGAAATTCAAAAAAATCAAAGCCTCCAATCATGGTCTTGCATTGAGGAATGATGAGTTAAATTCTTTAGTTTATGAAATAACTCAAAAATGTACAAAAAAGATGTTTGAACTTATTGCAGAAATAATTAAAGAATGTGGTCAAAATGCTACTACTGGTGATGTCGAGATTATTCTCAGTAGACACCTGGCTGAACTTAATTATAAGAGTAAAAATATAAATTGGAGTATAATAAGTAAAGTTTATGATTTATATAAATCTAAAGAGGATACTAACGTATTACGGGGAAGATTTGTTGAATTAATTTTATATAATTCTATAAAAAACAAATATGATGAAGATAAGTCGGGGATGAGATGCTATTTGAGTAATGGAAAACAAAAGTCTCGACTGGAAGTAGATGTTTTTGGTTGGGATAAAAAAACAGGGGGAGAATTTTATGAGTGCAAGGTTGACATTAATACAATGGGGGATAAAGCAGAAGAGTATTTAAGTAATTTATATGGTGTTAACGTTATGTTCGGGGGAAAAAACTTGTATGCATTTGCATGTTTTAATAAGGAAAGGAATGCAAATAGATTTGTTGAAAAAAATTTAAGTAACAAAAAGGGGTTCAAAGATCTTCTGCTTATAGGAAGGGAAGAATTATATAGAATAATGAGTGAGGGGGATAAAGATGGAAGCTTTATTAGTTGTTGACCTGCAGAATGACTTTTGTCCGGGCGGTGCCCTGGCTGTGCCCGGTGGTGACCGAATTGTACCGGTGGTTAATGAACTGCTGGAACAGTTTGAGCTGGTGGTAGCATCTAAAGATTGGCATCCAGCGGATACTGTTCATTTTGAAAGCTGGCCAGAACACTGTCTTCAGCAAAGTGAGGGGGCTGAATTTCATCCGGCTCTGGAAGATAAAAAGATAGACAAGGTCTTCTATAAAGGGACTAAAGATAAGGATGACGGCTATTCTGCTTTTGAGGCTACCAATCTTGATCTGGAAAATTATCTAAGAGAGCGGAATGTGGCTACACTTTTTATCACCGGTCTGGCTCTGGAGTATTGTGTAAAGGAAACGGCTCTGGCTGCAGCCTCCAGAGGTTTTGAGGTTTACCTGGTAGAAGATGCTACAGCCGGAATTGATAAGGGTGATATACAGATTGCAGTAAGTGAAATGAAGGAAGCAGGTGTTAAACTGGTATCAAGTAGAGAAATACTGGGGTATAATTAGTTTTTTTCAAAAAATAATGAGGCCAGCTCTTCTCCAACTATCTCGGCCAGTTCTTCTTTGGTTTCGGGTTGTTTTAAAAATATTTTACTGGCCCGATTGCGGCCGATACCGTTAAGATAAGTCAGCTCATCAGGGCTGGCTTTTTTTATGTCAAAGGGCCAGGGCAGGCCAGTAATAGAGCGATAGCCGTGGTCGATTATTTTTACATCAAGAAATTTATTTAATTCAGGCTTTCCCGGTATGCCTACTAGTATGGGATAGGTACCCAGCTGCCGGCCGTAGGTTAATTTACCCTTTCTTTTTTCAGTGTGTACATTACGCAGTATTGTTCCTGCAGGAAAAACCCTTTTTAGCATGGGTTTATTAATTTCTTCATTAATCCTGTCCTTATATTCTTTAAGCTGGTATTTATCCACTTTTTGTCGGGGATAATCTCCTACGGGTATTACCTGGCGGATGTTTATTCTTCTAAGCATTAATCCCTTTTTATATATTTTTTTTAGATAACGGTAATTATACTCCATGGTTTCTTCCCTTTCGCCAATTAAGCCATGGAGAAAATTAAGTCCTGGTAACAGTTTGGGTAAACCCTTTTCTCTTCTACCACCTATTTCATTCATTATTTCTATGGCTTTAAGGGTTTTTTCGGGGTCTGCTCCTATATTGTTTTTTTCTATTACTACGGGGTCGGCTGATTCCAGGCCGAAAGCAGCAATATCTCCAGGTGTGTTATATTTAGTAATTATTTTTAGAATTTCTCTACTTTTTCTTTGATGTTTTGCTATATCTTCGGGGTTCATATTGTCCATGTGCAGGGTTTTAAGATCAGGATCAGCCCTGTTTATCCCTGTATACAATTCTTTGATTGCTCCGGGATTGGGGATTAGTTCATTTTTGCTTTTGTGTGCCTGATAGAGCAGGAGATTTGTCTGACAGCCCAGTCGATAGTGATGATTTCCCTTTTTTGCCAGAGCATCAATTTCAGCTATAATCTGTTTGGGGTTTCTCTGGTATGTTCTTTTTTTTAATCTTTCACTACAGAAGGTACAGTGGCCGCTTTGGCGAGGACAGCCTCTAAAAGTTTCTATCTCACAGACAAGATGGGGGTAATCAGGATGTTTTGTGGTTAGATCTGCACCGAGTCTGGACCATTCTCCTATCCAATTTGCGGTTTCCTGTGATTTTATCTTCTTTTCAGTCAGTGTTTGATAGAGGTCAAGAGCGGCTATTTCCCCACAGAGGTGGTCATATTCCGGGAAGTTATCTTTGGCCAGTGTTATGGGTCCACCCAAAACCCGGTTTGGATAATGAAGTTTTTCACCCAGTTCTTTAATTTCTTTTATACTTATGGGCTGTCCACCCAGATAATTACCGGGAACGGTGGTACCGGCGATGATTATTATAAGGTCGAAGTTTTCCAGTTTTTCTATATTTTTTTTCCACCTTTTCCGAAGACTGTCTATGGTATAATAGTTGATATTGTCTTCTTTAAATCCGGCTGACAGCAGGGCGCCATAGGTATAACGGATATGTGGGGATATATACGGTGGTACTCCCAGACAGGAAGGTTCATCCAGATAACCGTCAATTAATGCTGTTTTTATATTTTTGTTTTGCATAATTTTTGCCTCCAGTTAAAACTTTCTTATTTTTATCTTATCTCAGGAGGAGGTTAATTTCAATATGATGATCCAGAAATAATTGTAATACTGTGGATGAACTATTACATATTCATATTACAATTATATCTTTCGTCACCGGGAAAAAGTTAACATAACAGTACATCTTACACCTCAATCAA
>CAZSTU010000062.1:0-12178 GCA_964609745.1 uncultured Halanaerobiaceae bacterium | reverse complement strand
AATTGTTTTAAAACAGTCGGGAAAAGAAGAACAGACTCAAATGTTGACTCTGGTTGGAGTAATAATAGTATTAATGGTAGTAATACAACTTATTAGTCAGTTATTTAATGATGTACGTAGTGTATTTAAATTTTAGGAGATATTATGATAATCATAAAAATTGTCGGTATGGCAATTATTACAGCAATACTGGCCCTGGTTATTAAGCAGGAAAAACCTGAATTAGCCTTTTTATTAAGTTTATTAACAGGCATAATTATTCTATTATTGTTGATTGGAGAAATTAAAAGGATTATTGAATTAATTGAAAGGTTAGCTTTGCAGGCCAGAGTAGATATTATATATTTTAATACTATAATTAAAATTGTGGGAATTGCGTATATTGGCGAGTTTGGTGCTGAAATTACCAGAGATGCCGGTGAAAAAGCCCTTGCAGGCAAAATTGAAATGGCAGCAAAAATTTTAATTATGCTGATGGCCCTACCAATTATGATTTCTTTAATAGAAACAATTGTAGAGTTAATACCATAATAGCTGAAGGAATGAACATTTCATGAAAAAAACTAAATACGATATTTTAGTTTTATTAATTATAGTTATAAATGTTTTTTATATTTCTTCCTCTGCTACTGGAACTGCCTTTGCAAATAATGAAATTAAAAATGGATTAAACTCTTCAGAAAATATTATTTTTGATCAACTGGATCAGCTTGATCTTGAAAATTTGCAAAAAGAAATAGATAAAATTAACAGACAAAAAAAAGATTATCTACCTGAATTAAAAATGAAAGAAGTAATAAAAGGTTTTTTAAAAGGAAACATAGAACTTGGGGAAGAAAAACTTTTAAAAAATATTTTAAAAACTCTTGCAGGCGAAGTAACTTCTAACTTAAATATTTTGGGACAGATAATTATTTTGTCGGTAATTAGTTCTATACTAAAAGTTTTTTATAATTCATTTCAGGGTCAGCGAATTAGTCAGACTGCTAATTTACTTATATTTTTAGTTTTATCAGTACTTGTTTTGCAGTCCTTTCATCTGGCGATTGATATAGGAGTAAATACAGTAGACTTAATGGCTTCATTTATGAGAGCTCTATTGCCGGTATTATTGACTCTTCTGGTGAGCATGGGAGCAATATCTTCTGCTATTATTTTTCAACCTATTACCTTTTTATTAATATCTTTTCTGGTAACAATCATAAAATCAATAATTTTCCCCCTTATTTTTATTTCCTGTGTATTATTTATAGTTGATGAGATAAGTTCTGAAATAAAAATTTCCCGTCTGGCCGGTGTGTTTCGTGAATTAAGTATTGGTCTTTTAGGTCTTACATTAATGAGCTTTATTAGCTGGCTTTTAATAAAGGGAGGAGCAGCTGCAGTAGCTGACAGTCTTTCACTACGTACAGCTAAATTTTTAACGGGTGCTATTATTCCAGTTATAGGCGGCATTTTTACTGATGCAGTTGATCTAATAATTAGTTGTTCTTTAATAATAAAAAATGCTCTAAATTTTTTTGGGGTTATTGTTATTTTGGTTATTATCATCTATCCTTTGATTAAGTTAGCTGCATTAATAATTATTTACAAACTTGCAGCAGCACTGCTCGAGCCTATATCTGAGGATAAATTAGCTGGTATACTCAATAAAGTAGCAAATAATTTAATTTTAATATTAATTGTTGTTTTAACAGTTGCTTTTATGTTTTTTATTGTTATTACAATACTGGCAGGTACCGCCAATCTTTCAGTGATGATGAGGTGATGGGACTGGAGACATTAAAAGACTGGATCAAAAATTTAGTTTTTATAATTTTGTTTACAACTTTTTTGGAACAATTATTACCTGATAGTAAAATGAGAGGTTATGTGAAAGTTGTAATGGGTTTTTTTGTTATTTCAATTCTTATATCTCCCTTATTTTCTATATTTAATCAAAATCATAATTCATTATATGATACCTTATTATTTCAAAATAATTTAAAAGAAGTACACTGGGAAGAAATACAAAATGATGGTGAGAAATTAAATGAATATAATCAATCTTTAATAAAAGAATATTATGAGGAAGATATTAAGGAAAAAGTAAATAATATATTAAATCTGGAATATCCACAAAAGGAAAAGGATATAGATGTAACATTAAATAAAGATTTTCAAATTGATAAAATAAAAATATTTTTAGAACAAAATGGTATAGAAGAGGTTGAAATAGATCCTGTAGATATTATTGAGAAAAAAAGTGAAAAAACAAATGAAAGTAAGGGGAATAATAATATATTTTTAAGAGAGAAATTGGGACATTTATTGCAATTACCTGAAAATAAAATACTTATAATAGAGGATGAACGTTAATGGAATTAATTGAATTTGTTAAAAAATATTTTAGTGGAGATGGGGAAAATAAAGTTATCAGAAATATAGTTTTGTTGGGGCTTATAGGTACTTTATTTCTTTTTTATGGCAATTTATTAAACAACTCAAATAATAATAATGTACAGGAGAAGATTAATAATACAAATTCTTTGAAAGAGGAGACCATAAATAATGAAACAGATCAGTTAAAAAAAGAACTGGAAGAAGTATTGAGTAATATCCAGGGAGTGGGAAAAGTGCGGGTTCAAATATGTTATTCCAGAAAAAGCAGTTATGATTATGAATATGATAAAGAGGAAGTAAACAAAATAACAACTGACATTGATCAAAATGGAGGTGAAAGAGAGGTAAAAGATGTTTCAAATGATAGAAAACTGGTAATCATAAGAAAAAGTGATGGAGAAGAAAAACCTGTAATAAGTGAGGAAAGACCGCCCCTGGTCAGTGGGGTGATAATAATTGCCGAAGGGGCAGAAAACAGCAGGATAAGATACAGTATAAGTCAGGCTGTTAGTAATTTGTTTGAACTGCCCCTTTACAAAGTAAATGTTTTACCTTATGAGGGGGGTTGATTTATCTGTTTGAAAAAAAAATTGTCTGGATGATGGTGTTAATGGTCTGGGTGGGGATGGTTACTTCAATTATATTATATGAGGGTGATTCTTATCTGGCCTCACACGAGGCAACTTCTGAAAATGTGGTTATTGATCAGAATGACAATGACCCGGATATCGGGGTTGATGTAATAGGAAACAATGAAATTTTAAATCATACTCGGGCCAGTGAAGAGGGTGGAGAAAACTTTTTTATCGATTACAGGCTGGAAAGGGATAAAGCACGTAGTGAGCAACTTGATATCTACCGTGAAATGATAAATAATCCCAATACAGATAAAGCAACAAAAGAAGAGGCCCAAAAAAAAATCATTGAACTAACTGCAAGATTGGAAAAAGAAATGAAAATAGAGAGTTTGATCAGAGCCAGGGGATATGAGGATGCTCTGGCTTATATTCATGAGGAATCTGTAGACGTTATAGTTCAGTCTGAAGGCCTAAAAGAAGATGAAGTTGCCCAAATAGGGGATATAATTGTCAAGACTACCGGTTTATCTTTTGATGATGTTACAATAATAGAAAAGAAAATAGAAAAATAAACAGTGATTCCCCATTTTATAAAGTGGGGAATCTTTATAATTTTAATTTTTTGGACAGGCAGTAGTCTTTAAAAAAAGGATTTTGTATCTGCTTATAGAATATGTAAAAACATAAGATGGAAAAAAGTAAAGCCGAGGTCTCTTTTGGAGATAATACAGTTTGTCTTGGAAAGTATATAGAAGATAGGATCTGGAATTAGAATAGATAGTGGAGTATATTCCGGGGCTCAAATACCTTTATTTTATGATTCTATGGTAGCAGAATTAATTGTATAGGCTGAAAAAAAAGGGAAGAAACTGTTGAAAAAATGGAAAGAACGTTGTCTGAGTTTGAAATAGATGGTATAATAACTAATACACCCTTTGATTTAAAAGTATTAAATAATGATTTTTAGAAATGGTGATTTTTACATCAATTTTATTAATGGAAGAATTATGTTAGAATATAAATAGTGAATCTAAAAAGTAATGGTTAAAATAATATCATGAGAATATTAAAAGGGGGATTGGTTAATGGCCAAGCAAAATGAAGAACTGGGAACAATTAAAATTGCAAATGAAGTTGTGGCAATAATTGCTGGGCTGGCTGCTACTGAAGTAGATGGAGTTGCCGGCATGAGTGGTGGTATTGCCGGTGGAATTGCTGATATGCTGGGAAGGAAAAACCTTTCCAAAGGGGTGAAAGTAGAAGTAGGAGAAAAGGAAACGGCTGTTGATTTATACGTAATAGTGGAGTATGGTTCTGCCATTCCCGATGTTGCCTGGAACATACAGGAAAATGTAAGACAGGCTATAGAGGGCATGACGGGTCTGGAAGCAGTTGAAATTAATATTCATGTACAGGGTGTTCATTTTGAAGAAGAAAAAGAGGAAGAAAATGAAGTTAAAGAAAATGATAAACAGAGGGTTAGGTAATTAAACCTGACTCTCTTGAGGAAATCTACAGGGGTGGTGAAAAAATTGAAACTGGCCTATAAACTGTTGATATTGATTATTGCTCTGGTTATTATGTTCTGCAGTCTGGTTGTAGCTTTTTATAGTTTTTCATTTACTGAAGTAGATTTTTTACCTGACTTAATTTCTGAAGCTTATGGTCGTTGGGATATAGGAATTGTCATGATAATAGCATTTATAGCGGGAGCCAGTATTATTTATCCGGCATTTCAAAACACAGGCGGCAAGAAAACTACTTTAATTAGTCAGACTGAATTGGGTAATATAAATATTACTCTGACAGCTCTTGACAATTTAATTCATAAAGTTGCGGAATCTCAGGAAGGTGTTAAAAATATAGATACAAATATTCGAAATACTGAAGATGGTATTCTGATTTCTATTACTGCTGGCATCAAATCGGACCTTATCATACCTGAACTGGCAGATAATTTACAACAAAAGATAAAAAATTATCTTGAAAAAACAAGTGGAGTTAATGTTTCTGAAGTTAAAATTTTGATTAAACATATTGATGATCATGATCAACAATAAGTTGATTTTGGTTGATGAGGTGGTATTATGTTTAAAGAAAAATTTCTAAAAGATTTTTATAATTTATTTAAAGAAAACAAAGGGAAGACTCTGGGAGCTTTAATTGGATTTTTCTTTGGAGTTTTAATATTATTAATTGGATTCTTCAAAACACTGATATTAATTATCTGTACATTAATTGGGTATTATCTTGGCTCTAGATGGGATCTGGAAGGTGATTTAAAGAAACTGTTAAATAGAATTTTGCCACCACAATTACGGTAATTATATGTATAAGGAGAGGAAATGTTTTATGAGTGTTAACAGACATCAGCATAGACAGTGGGCATTGCAGGTCTTATATGGACTTGATATCAAAAATTCTTTAAAGCAAAAAGATGCAATTATTGAATGCGAAAATATAAAAAAAAGAAATGATTTAAGAGGTGATGGTCTTTATTTTCAAAGATTAGTTAAAGGAGTAATTGAAGAAAGGGAAAAAATAGATAATTTTATTAATGATAAAGCAATTGACTGGAAAATTGATCGAATGGCCTGTATTGATAGAAATATTTTGCGTATTGCCAGATATGAAATTAAAAAAGAAATAGTACCGGTAGGAGTAGCCATTAATGAAGCTGTAGAATTAGCTAAAGAGTATGGAGATGATAAATCTTCTTCATTTATTAATGGAATTTTAGCCAAAACTTGATTTTTTTCAAAAAATATATTAAAATAATTATTAAGAAAAAAGTGATCTAATTCACAATTAAGATTCAAAGGAGGTAAAAAATATGAAATGCAAAATATGTGGTAATGAAGCAGAAAAAGGTTTTTTATGTTCTGAGTGCAGGACAAAAATTAATTTTTTATCAGGTGAATATATGAGTGATAAAAGAAAGATTAATCTGGATTTTGATGAACATCGCTTTTTTAGCAGAGAAAGTACTGGTAATTAATTTATGTATTATGTGAAACAATTCACTCTAAATATTTTAAAAATTATCAGAAAAAGAAAACATTAAAGCCCCGGGGTGGGGCTTTATTTCTTGTTTGCTATATCCAGAAAAATTTTTAAGAATTCTTTAACTTCTACTGGATCATGAAGATAGTAAGAGGCTTTTGTTTTTAATTCATCTTCATTTTTTACATGGATTGTGATATTTTCAATAACTTCAAAGGCATCTTCATCTGTGGTATCATCTCCAATATAAATTGGTAGAGGGTTATATTTAAATTTTCTCAAAAGAAACATTACGGCTTTACCCTTATCCCAGCTTTTAGGCTTTACTTCTATTATTTGTCTGCCTTCCATTACTTTATATTCTTTAGAAATATTATTTTTAATAAATATCTTTAACTCATTTTTGTGTTTGTAAGATGATGTATGGTGTATACTTAAAACTCCGCCTTTATCTTCCAGTTTTACTTCATCTGTAAAAAAAGCAGATTTACGTATTTTATTTTTTATGGTTTTGATGAAATTATCCTGAGGTTTTAATTTAGGAGAAAATTTATCCATTTCCAGACCGTGTAATCCAGCATAGTATGTATTATTTTTAAGTTTGATTTTTTTCTTTAAATCTTCAAGTTTACGTCCCGATATAATAACTAGATTTATAAAATCATAAGAAACAATTTTATTTAAAATATTTGCTATCCCGGTAAGAGGTTTTGTTTTATTTGGGTCTTCTGTAAAATGGGCCAGTGTGCCGTCAAAATCAAGAAAAAGGGCCCAATAAGAATGTCTTTTTAAAATTTTTTTAATTTTTTTTAAATTATTATTTTCAAAAATATAAACTGGCTTTGTAATCTCTGACATGGTTAAGTTATAGCCTCCTTTAATTTAATTTACTAAATATAATTATAAAATGTTTAAAATATACTGTCAATCTAAATCAGTATAAAACAAGGAATTTTTTTATATTTCTTGAATAAAAAAACATAATGAACTTTTATCTATGGAGAATAACAAAGAGGAGGTTATAAATGAAAAGTTCTATAAAAATAAAGGTTAGGAGTACTCAAATTGATGTTATGGGACATGTAAATAATGCTACTTTTCTTGAATATATGGAATGGAGTAGAGAAGAGTGGTATAAAGAGGCTGGTGTTGATTTTGATAGTCTAAAAGAAAAAAATTTAGGTACTGTGATAGTAAATATTAACATAGATTATTTAAAAGAGGTGGTTCAGGATGAAATATTGAAAGTGACCACTAAACCAAAAACTAGAGGTAATAAAAGCTATACTTTAATTCATGAAATTTTTAATGAAAGGGAACAGTTGGTTGCAGAAGCTGAAGCAACCAGTGTGATAATTAATCTAAATAGCAGGGAAAGCATTAATTTGATCCCCGAAATAATTGATTGTTTTTGAATATTTGTCAAGGCAAAATAATATACGATATAATATATACAGTGATAATTGAATACAAATTATATTGTAGCAATCATAACAGTAATAAGATATAGAAAAGGAGGGATTTTCTAATGCAAAGAAAGATATCCCTTTTATTAATTATCTTCATATTTTTTATACTAATTTTGGGAGTAATTCCCTGTTTTAATATAAATTATGTACATGCATATCAAAAAAATGTCGGGTCTGGGAATTCAATACAGGATCAAGAAGTTATTGAATTTGTTAATGAGGATGCCAAATTAACCCCTGGCGTAATACTGGTCGGTTTTATTGTGTTAACAATACTTATTATATTTATCTGGGAACCAATTTCACCCGGTATTATGGCGCTTACCATACCTTTTATACTAGTGGCATTAGATAATTGGACAGGAGTTACCACTGAAGAAGCACTTTCCGGTTTTAGCAGTCAGGCTACAATTACGGTAATGGCCATGTTTGTGTTAAGTAAGGGGATGCAAAATAGTGGTTTTGTACAACTTCTTGGTAATAAAATAGAAAAAATTACAGGTAAAAATCAAAAGAAACAGGTAGGGGTTATTTCAGGAATATCAGGTTCAATAGCCGGTTTTGTGAATAACACACCTGTGGTAGCAACTTTTATACCAATGATTACAGAACTTGCCCGCAAGACCAAGGTTTCTCCCTCAAAATTACTTATACCACTTTCATATGCTTCAATGATGGGTGGGACCATAACTCTGCTGGGCACTTCTACTAATCTTTTAGCAAGTCAGGTCTCAGAAAGATTAATTGGTCATCCCTTTGCTATGTTTGAGTTTACTAAATTGGGGATTATAGTACTTTCAGTAGGAATATTATATTTAATAACTATTGGTTATTATTTAATACCTGATAGAATAACATATGAAAAGGACCTTGTAAGAGAATATAGAATGGGTGAGTATTTAACTGAAGCTGTTGTAAAAGAAAATTCTCCCCTGGTAGGTAAAAGTGTTGGAGAAAGTTTAAAAAAAATAGATGAAGATATTGATGTAGTTCAGATAATCAGAGAAGGGGAGCGTTTTATGGAACCTTTGCAGGCAAAAAGTCTGCAGGCAGGAGATCATTTGATTTTACGTACTGACCAGGATACACTTTTAAAAGTTGTAGAAGCTCAGGATATTAGACTTCTTCCTGAAATTGAAGTTACTCAAAAGTTACTGGAAAAATCGGAAAAAGGACAAAATCTGGTAGAGGTTGTTATTCCTGATAATTCTTTTTTGGAGGGGAGGACTTTAAGTAGTGTTAATTTTGTAGAAAGATATGATGCCACTATTCTTGCTGTAAGACATGGTAGAGAATTAACCCATCAACATATAAAAGACATGGAGTTAAAAGCTGGTGACGTTCTATTAATGCTTGTTTCGGAAAAAACACAGGAACGTCTTGAGGCAAATAATAACTTTATTATTGAAAGAGAAGTAGAAAGAGATATATATGAACCAATAAAGATTTTAAAATCATCCTTCATTGTGGGTGGAGTTGTTATTCTTGCTTCTTTTAATATTATGCCAATACCGGTGGCTGCACTTGGAGGAGTAGTTGTAATGGTATCTGCAGGTTGTTTGACACCACAGGAAGCTTATAAATCTATTAATTGGGATGTTTATTTTCTTTTATCCGGATTAATACCACTGGGAGTTGCAGTAGAAAAAAGCGGAACTGCTGGATTTCTGGCCGGGAAAATAATAAATATTGCCGGTGTTTTCCCGCCAATTTATATAATGGTTTTGATGTTTCTGGTTACCGCTGTAATTACAAATATAATTAGCCCTAATGCTAGTGTAGTTTTGATGATACCAATAGCCGTGGTCACTGCACAACAAATTGGTGTAAACCCATTCTCATTTGTGTTAACTGTGACCTTTGCGGCCAGTACTGCTTTTTCCAGCCCTATGGGTTATCAAACCAATCTTATGATATATGGACCTGGTGGTTATAAATTTAAAGATTTTGTTGTTGCCGGGGTACCACTGCAGCTAATCATGTCTATTATAGTGCCTTACTTTATTTCTATTTTTTGGGGATTGTAATTTGCTTTAATTGTAAATAAGGGGGAGGAGTCATTGTGACTCAAAATTTTTTGAAAAAAACAATAGAAGATTATTATGATTTGTCTTTAAAAATTATTTCTCTGTTAAATAGTTCCGGAGCAAAAAAAGATGTGATTAAAGAGATTTTACAGGAAATAAAAAGTTTTACCGGATTTGATGCAGCAGCCATTCGACTTTTTCAAGAAAACGATTATACTTATTATTGTTCTGTTGGATTTAGCCATAAATTTCTTCAAAAAGAACAAAAGCTATGTCATAAGGGTAATTCTGAACCCGTGTGTATGTGTGGAAATGTAATTAAAAGTAATATTGATAAAAACTATTCTTTTTTTACTGATGGGGGGAGCTTTTGGACTCCCTCTGTTTCAGACCTTCCTTTTGAAAAATTAGAGGAAGTATCTCCTGTGCCACTTCGTTATGAGTGCATGAAGAATGGATACCAAACTATAGTGCTTATTCCTATTTCTTCTAGTGGCGAAAATATCGGCCTTTTACAATTAAATCATAAAAAAGAAAATGCTATTACTCTTAAAGATGTGAGAAATTTAGAAAAAATTGCAAAAAGTATAGGAATAGTATTTAAACGAAAAAAACTGGAAAAGGAAATAGTGAAAAAAGAAAAAGAAATAAAAAAGGATAAATTAAAAGAAAAATTTTTTGCCAATCTTTCTCATGAATTAAAAACTCCTTTAAATCTAATTTTTTCAGCAGTGCAATTGCTGGAAAGAAAAAAAACAAAGAGTAAAAAATACAGTAATATAATTAGACAGAATGCCAATAGATTATTACGAATGGTAAATAATTTACTCGATATAACCAGAATCAATGCTGATTATTTTCAATTAAATATGGTTAATTGTGATCTAGTCAAATTAGTAGGCGATATTACTGACTCTGTTAGAGAACATGTTGATTTGAATAAAAAAATACTTAAGTTTAAAACAGAAGTTGAGTCGAAATACATTTATTGTGATCCTCTGAGAATAGAGAGGATTATTTTGAACCTTTTATCAAATGCCATAAAATTTACTGATAAAGGAGATAAAATCATTGTTTCTATAAAAAATAATGATAAAAATAATATTTTTATTTCAGTCAAGGATACAGGTATAGGTATGAGTAAAGATAAACAAAAAATGGTTTTTAAAGAATTTAGACAGGTTGAAGATAAAACTTCTCGTAATCAAGAAGGAGCCGGTCTGGGCCTGCCTATAGTAAAGTCACTGGTAGATATGCATGGAGGCGAAATTTTTCTCGATAGTGAGATTGGCAAATGAAGTGAGTTTATTATTAAACTGCCTGTGGACGGCATAGGCAAAAAAGACGGATGTATATATTATAAATATGATGTAATGTTGAATCAAGTAGAAAAAGAATTATCTGATATATGTGGATAATTTTTTAATTTTTGAGTGCACCAGAAGGTTTTTTTCTGGTGCTTTTTTTATTGAGTAATATTAATTATATTGAAGGAATTATTTATTTTATGTTTAAATATGAAATATAGGAATTATATTATTCTATTATTTAGGGGATGAAGTTTTATGAGAGTCGATAAATATTTCATATTAACAATTTTAATCATCATATTGTTGATAATATCAATATTCATTCCACCTGAATCCAATACCCGTATTCTGGGATTATTTTTGATAATAATTTCTTCGCTGAAATGGGGTTTTAAAGGGGGATTATTTTCTGCACTGATTGCTTCAATTGTTTTTTTATATTTATATTTATCTCCTGAAAGTAGTTTTACTTTAGTTAAATTAATATCCACTTTTGTTATATATTTCATTGCTGGATTTGGACTTGGACAAAGTGTTAGAATAATACAGGTTAAGCAGGAAAAGTTGATGAAAAAAATAAAAAGATAAAATTGCAAAAGCAATGGTCTGATGCATTATTTAAAAATAGTAATGCTGCAATAGCTATACTGGATAAAAATTATAAAATAATGGATATTAACAAAAAATTTAGCGAAAAATTCGGTTATAAACTAAGTAAAATAAAAGGGATCCCCCTTGATGATGTTATAGAAAAGGGGAAGTCAGGAAGTGCTGATAGAGAAATGGCCAAAGAGGAGATGGAATATTATCAATGCAGGTTGATTTAACGGATCTAAAAGAAAAAGAAGAAGAATTAAAATATATTAGTTATCATGATCAATTAACCGGACTTTATAATCGATTTTATATGGAAGAAGAAATGAATAGACTTGCCACTAAAACTGAAGTAAAACAGGATTTATATGATATAATAAATAAAGCTGATGATAATATGTATCAGAACAAATTGACTGCAAAAAGAAGTGCCAAAAGTAAGCTTGTTGATAATTTATTGAGCACACTCGGGGCAAAAAGTCGTGAGACAGAAAGGCATGCTAAAAGAATGTCTGATCTGGCTGTGGAATTAGGAACGAAAATTAATCTTTCTGATAATCAATTTAATAAACTTTCATTACTGGCAACATTACATGATATTGGCAAAGTTACAATTTCAGAAGATATCTTAAAAAAACCAGGAAAATTAAATAGAGAAGAATGGGAGATTATTAAAGAACACCCGGAAAGAGGTTTTAGGATAGCTGCTGCTACTTAGGAGTTTGCAATAATTGCCAGGGAAATTCTCTGTCATCATGAACGCTGGAATGGCAAAGGATATCCTCAGGGTATAATAGGTGAAAAAATACCTCTAC
>CAZSTU010000061.1:0-12210 GCA_964609745.1 uncultured Halanaerobiaceae bacterium | reverse complement strand
TAAGGTAAAACTATATCACCATAACCTACATTTTGATGTGTTTGAAATTTCATCTTTTTATTCATGGTTGCCCTGGCTGTAACTACTACTTCACCCTGTTCGACTTTATTTTCCTTTACTTTCTTTTGATCAAACTGATCAAGAACTCTAAGGTCAACGGCCAGATTGGCATCTGTATAATAATTTACGTCAACTTTTTTTACATAAGCCTTTTTGCCCTCATAATCCAACTCCTTGACCTGATACTGTTTACCTTCATGAATATATATAGCATCACGGTGAATTGTAGTCAGAGCAGCAAATTGATCCACTCTACCAATTACCCTTGTCTGTGAAGGGTTTGTTCTATCAATTACTGCAAAATCATCTGAGCTGGCTGAACGCAGACTAATATCTTCAGCAGGATATCTTTCTGCCATCCAGTACCAGCGGTTGCCTTTATGACGTAGTATTCGCTGTTCCTCCAGATATGATAAAATTTCTTCTGTTGTCTCTACTCCAAAATCTTCACCTTCTTCAAAGGGAAGTTCAAAGGCAGCACATTTAATATGTGACATTAAAATTAATAAATTATTGGGATTAATTAGTGCACTTTCTACAGGTTGTTTAAAGAAAAAGTCAGGATTATTTATAATATACTGGTCTAGTGGACTGCTGGAAGCTACCAGAACAGCCAGTGAACGGCTTCTTCTCCTGCCTGCTCTACCGGCCTGCTGCCAGGTACTGGCTATGGTGCCGGGATATCCGGCCATTATACATACATCAAGCTCACCAATATCTATACCAAGTTCAAGGGCATTTGTGCTTACAACCCCACTTATTTCCCCTTCTCTTAGACCTTTTTCAATTTCTCTTCTTTCTCCGGGGAGATAACCACCGCGATATCCTCTTATTTCTCTGGAATTAAAGTTATCCTGTAGATATGATAGCAAAATCTCAGTCCGAAGTCTACTCCGGGCAAATATAATTGATTTTATATTATTTTCCAGAAACAGCCGGGCAATCTTACGGGCTTCCAGTACATAGCTGCGTCTTATTCCCAGCTGTTGATTAACTACAGGTGGATTATAAAAAACTACATCGCGCGGTCCCCGGGGAGCACCATTTTTGTCAACTAATTTTACTTTTTCTCCGATTAATTTTTGTCCAAAATCTTTTGGATTAGCAATTGTAGCTGAAGCCGCTATAAAAGCTGGATCTGATCCATAAAAGCGGCAGATCCTTTTAAGACGGCGAATTACATTTGCCACATGGCTACCAAATATACCGCGGTAATTATGGATTTCATCTATAACAACATAATCAAGATTTTCAAATAATTTAATCCATTTTGTATGATGCGGTAATATTCCGGTATGAAGCATATCGGGATTTGTAATTACAATATGTCCTGCCCTTCTTATGCTCTTACGGGCATTAACCGGTGTATCCCCGTCATAGGTAAAAGTTTTAATCCCGGCCTCAAGCTTTTCAATTATCTCATATAATTCAGTTAATTGATCCTGTGACAGTGCTTTTGTAGGGAAAAGATACAGAGCCCGACTATTATTATCCTTTAAAATACTATCAAGTACAGGAAGATTATAACAAAGCGTTTTGCCGGAAGCGGTAGGAGTCACAACTATTAAATTTTCCCCGTTATTTACAATATCGTAGGCCTCACCCTGATGAGAATATAATTTCTTAACTCCCCGCTCTTTTAAAACTTCCAGTAGTTTTGGAGAAATATTATCAGGAAATTCAACATAACTGGCTTTGCGGGGTGGAATTTCTTCCCAGTGAGTTATATGTTTATTATACTTATTTTCTCTTTTCAGAAAGGATACAATCTGTTCCAGGTTCATAAAAATATACCTGCCTTTTAAATTAATATTTAACTCTTATTTTGCCTGATGTATAATCATCATTTATTATAACATATATAATAGTAAATTTTAATTACCATTCTCATAAAAATAAAAGAACAGTAGATAATCTTCAATCTACTGTCCATAGTCTGGTTCATAATCCGGTTATTCAATTATTTATATTTCGCATATAATATTTACTATCATTGAACACTGTAACTATAATTTTCTTTTCATCTATTAATTTTTCTACATCTTTCCAGTCTGCCTCACACTTTTCAATTAATTTTTCAACCGCCTGTTCCTGCAGGGGATGAACTGCAGTAATATTCAATAAATCTCTTTCAATATCACCGGTACTGGAAAATTGATTGCCTTCATAACCAATTAAATATTCTGTGTTAATCCCCTTTTCTTTAAAGATTTGAACTGCCATATTGATTTTTTCAGGAGCAGGTCCTTTTGCCCATTCCTCAGCTGGAGGTCTGGTTGGAATAGCTACAAAAGAAATATCAGGGTTAACTCTGCTAATAAATTCACCAATTTTTTCAATTTCCTCTCTGCTGTCATTAACTCCATTGACAAGCATTGTTTCAGTTGCCAGTACACCAGTATAGTCCCTGCTAAATTTCAAAATCCCCTCCTTGATTGCCGTCAATTTTAGACCCCCACGAGGTCTGTCCACCCGTCTCCAGACATCTTCGCTGGCTGCATCACATTTAAGGGAAACCCAGTCTGCCCTATTCAACTCGGATCTTAGCTTTGAGCTGGATATTAGAGAAGAATTGCTTATAACCGCAATCTTTATATTTAAATCTTTTAATAAATCAATTGTTTCACCCAGACTGGCATCAAGAGTTGGTTCCCCATCTGCCACAAACGTAATATAATCTATTTTTTCCCCATTTTCTTTTTTCTCTGTCACTAAT
The DNA here is from genome assembly GCA_964609745.1 of uncultured Halanaerobiaceae bacterium. Taxonomy (GTDB): domain Bacteria; phylum Bacillota; class Halanaerobiia; order Halanaerobiales; family DATFIM01; genus CAZSTU01. The sequence continues at coordinate 9,434 of CAZSTU010000061.1, read as the reverse complement.
TTATTTACTCTTTTTTTCATAACAGATGGTTCATAAAATTTTTCTCTTTTTTGCTGCATTTTCTTTGTTCTTCCCAGCTGACAGTAGACACAGGAATAAGTACAGGTTTTGGCAGGAACATTATTAATCCCCAGGCTCTGTCCCAGACGTCGGGATGGAACCGGACCAAAAACTTCCATTAATATACCCCCCTCTTTAATAACTATTATAATCATATGTTAATAACTATTATAACTTTTTTTACTTAAATTAGCAAATTTGTCTTGCAAAAATCGTTATGCTTTTATATGATATAAGTATAACATTAATAATACAAAGTAAATTGTATTGTTTTTTTAAATTACTAACTGGAGGAAAATCATCATGAAAAACCCCATAAAAAGAGTAGCTGCTATTCACGATCTTTCAGGTTTTGGCCGCTCCTCTCTCACCGTTATTATTCCCATTTTATCAACAATGAAAATACAGGTGTGTCCCCTGCCAACTTCAATATTATCAACTCATACCGGTGGATTCACAGATTATAAATTTATTGACCTTACTGAAGAATTACCTGATTATATTCGTCACTGGGAGAATCTGGATCTTAGATTCAACAGTATATATAGTGGTTTCCTGGGTTCCCCCAAACAAATAGATATTGTTTTGAATTTTATTAAAAAATTTGGAAAGGACAGTCAATTTGTAGTAGTTGATCCGGTTATGGGGGATAATGGGAAAACATACGATCCCTTTGATCATAATATGATTAAACGTATGAAAGAACTGATAGCCCGGGCGGATATCATAACTCCCAATATGACAGAAGCTGCCTTTCTTTTGGATGAACCATATCCCCTTCGGATGGAAAAAAATTCAATTAGAGATTATTTATCCAGGCTGACAAAAATGGGACCCAAAATTGCTATAATTACCAGTCTCCCCCTAGACAAAAGCAAGGAAAAAACTTCAGTGGTAGCCTATAATCGCGAGGATAAGCGCTGGTGGCAGGTTGACTGTGACTATATACCCGCAAATTTCCCCGGAACCGGAGATATTTTTGCAAGTGTAATTACAGGGAGTATGTTACAGGGGGACAGCCTTCCCCTGGCTCTAGATAGAGCAGTTCAGTTTACTTCTTCTGCAGTAAAAACCACCTATGGTTATGATTATCCCAAGCGCGAAGGGGTATTACTGGAAAAAGTACTGGAAAATTTAAAATCTCCAGTACTTAATCACAGTTACAAAGTCTTTTGATTATTGACCGGTTACTGAAACATTTTCCAGGCGAATATGTGGTAATCTAAAATTCTGTATATTTTTCAGTGAATCAGAAAATGCAGATATATTATGAAATAGCTGATAAATATTACCGGCTATCATAACTCCCTTAATCGGTTTTACAATCTCACCATTTTCTATATATTTGCCACCTTTAACTACCCCTGAAAAATCACCACTAACTGGATCGGTGTTACCGGAAAAGCGGTTTACCAGAATACCCTGTTTTGTATCTCTGATAATTTCTTCAAGGCTTTTACCTCCCGGCTCTATAATAAAGTTGGAAGGACTTATCCCCGGTTCACTTTGAGCCCCACCGCCCGCATGACCGGTAGACTCAGTATTCATCCGGCGGGCAGTAAAAGAATTATGCAGGAAATTTTGTAAACTACCGTCTTTGATAATATTAATCTTTTGTGGGGGAACTCCCTCACGGTCAAAAGAACGGGAACCAACACCCCCATCAAGATAGGCATTGTCTATAACCTTCATATCACTCACGGCTACTTTTTCACCCAGTTTGTCAGTCCAGGGGGATACACCATTTATTACATTTTCTCCGTTTACAGCAAAATTCAGAGGAGAAGCGATTATACTCAGGGCAGAAAAAGGTGATAAAATCACACTACCATGAAAACTGCGAACACTTTCTGCATCTAAAGCATTGACTACCTTTTCTGCCAGTACTCTGCTTTCTTTTTTTAGATCAAGCTCAGATAATTTACAATCTGTCTGAAAGGAAATATCAAAAGAAGAAACCCTATCTCTGTCACGAGCAAAGGCCATGGCCATGTTCTCAAAAACGGTTTTTTCCTCAAATGCTTTTATCCCCTTACTATTTACAATTCCTCTTTTACTTAAATAGCTGCTAAAATTTGCTGAATCAAGTTTAACCCTTTGATCATAATTTAAGAAATTCTCAACAAACTCCCGGCCTTTTTCCACTGCTTTATCCAGTGTCATATTATTATTTTCTTCATCTACAATTTCCTTCACATAGTTTATATCTGCTGCCTGAGGCAGAGTTTTTTCTTCATCGGGAGGAGTTACCTCTGCTATCTGTTCTGCTCTTTTTAAGGTTTTTTCAGCCTCTTTTTGTGACAGTACATTACTTGAGGCAAAACCGGATCCACCATTTTTAAGCACTCTAACTCCAAAACCCTGATACAAATCCGTTTTGGGGATCTGAAGGTCCCCCTTCTCCCAGACAATGTCTATATTTTTACTGCTATTAAAATAAACTTCAACTTCATCCAGACCCATCTCCAGACCCTTATCCACAATTTTCTGGCAAAAATTCAGCTCTTTTTTATTAGCCATTATTACTTCTCCCCCTCCTGTTTGCCACCAATTTTTACCTGACAGCGAAGATGAGGACCACCTGCATCCACCTTGGCTGGCTGACCCTTTCCACAATAACCCCTGCCAAGTGCAAACTTTAAATCATCTCCTACTGCATCAACACTATTCAAAACAGAAAAAGCCTGACCCGATATTGTAATTCCCTTTACCGGTTCTGTAATTTTACCGTTTTCTATCTTATATGCCTCCTGGACACCAATCATAAATTCAGCATTGGCATCAGCCTGTCCGCCCTGGCCCAGCCCCTTTAGATAATAGCCTTCCTCAATACCAGATACCATCTCCTCAAAACTGCTTTTTCCCGGTTTAATATAGGTATTTGTCATCCTGATAAGAGGCTCGTCTCTGTAGGTGAAAGCCCTGGCATTACCTCTCGGCTCTGTGTCAAATTCAGCTGCACTTTCACGATTATGTAAATAATTTTTAAGTATTCCGTCCTCTATAATAACTGTTTTTTGACCGGACATACCTTCATCATCGACAAGAGTCATACCAGCTGTCTTTGCCACAGTACCATCATCTATCATTGTAACTTTTTCACTGGCGACTTTTTCACCAATTTTATCCTGAACAATTGATCCGCTCATCACAAAATCTGCTTCCACAGTATGACCTATAGCCTCATGGGCCAGCACACCAACCAGCATGGGATCAAGAATAACAGTATATTCTCCTCCCTGTGCATAGGCAGCCGACAGTTTAGTTCGGGCGATATTTACCGCTTCTTCTACCATTTCACTCAATGATTTTTCCGAAAAAAGTTCCTGCCAGGTACCGGTAACTCCTGCAGAAGCAGAACCAATTTCCTGACCTTCTTCCCCCCTGCCAACTGCTGAAATTCCTATATCCTGTTTTAGATCATTTATTTTAGCTTCCACTCCATCAGTGGTAACTATAATTTTTTGATCATCATAACGACTATATCTAATTATTCCTGCCACCATATTTTCATTTTTTCTTATATATTCTTCTGCCTCAAGAAATTTACTTATTTTTTCGGCCAGGCCGGGCTCTTCTTCTCCACCGGTATAGTTAAATTCTCCCCGAGCCGGTTTGCCGGTAGCCAGTTCATCAATTTTCTTTTTTCTCAGACTACTTCCTGTCCTGGCAGCACCTGCTGCTTCTTTCAGGGCCTGTTTTAGCCCGTCTTCACTGACATCTGCTGTAGCTGCAAAACCCCAGCAGCCGTCAACCAGACATCTGATCCCGGCTCCAGCCAGAGTGGTTGCCTCTGTTTTGGTTACTTCACCATTTTTAATCTCAATAGATGTCAGATCCCGACTGTGATATCTTATTTCAGTCCACTGCTCACTATTACCTATAACTTTTTTTAATCTATCCAGCAAATTAAACCCTCCCTGCAATTTTTTTATTCCTTCTTTATTATATTTTCAAGAAAATATAAAATTATCCTTTATTTTAAGTAATTTTCAGCCTTTATTCGATTGATAAAATTGTGTTGTATATAAGTCATAATAATAACCTTTTTGGTCCAGCAATTTCTGATGACTACCAGATTCGATAATCTCACCGGATTTCAAACAAATTATTCTATCTGCTGATTTTATTGTGGAAAGCCTGTGAGCAATAATTATATTTGTTCTGCCTGCAAGTAATTTTTGCAGGGCCTTTTGGATTATCTGTTCCATTCTGGTATCAATTGAAGATGTGGCCTCATCAAGAACAAATATCACGGGATCTGAAAGAACTGCTCTGGCAAATGAGATCAGCTGTTTTTCTCCAGTAGAAAGGCTTGCACCACTTTCTCCTATTTCTGTATTATATCCATCCTTCATTCTGATTATTAATTCATGGGCATTTACCAGTTTTGCTGCCCGTTCAACATCATTACTGTTAATATCTGAAAAGCCATAGGCAATATTTTCACTTATAGTCCCGCTAAAAAGATGGGGTGACTGTAAGACATAACCAATATTACTTTGCAGCCAAAGCTGTGACCTTCTACGGTAATCAACACCGTCAATTAAAATCTCGCCTGTGTCGGGCTCATAAAAACGACAGGCAAGATTGGCAATGGTACTTTTACCTGACCCGGTCTCACCGACAAGAGCCAGTGTCTCACCGGCCGCAATCTCTAGATTGAAATTTTTTAGAATATATTCTCCCTTTTTATAATAAAAACTTACATTTTTAAAGCTTATTTTACCCCTGACTGCAGGCCAATTCTCTTTTTTAGGTTGAAATTGATCACCATACATATCAATTATTTCCTGAGTATCTTTAATCTCCGGTTCGGCCTCCACCAGTGATAGAACTCTTTCAGCTGAAGCCTGAGCTGATTGTAATTCTGCAAAAACTCTGGCCATTTCTCTTACCGGTTCAAAAAATCTTACTGTATAGGAAAGAAAGGCTACCAGTGTCCCGTAACTAATTATCCCAAAAGCCACTCCATTTCCTCCCGCCCATAAAGCAAGGGCAGTTCCAATACTCCCCAGTGACAGAACCATTGGTAAAAAAAGAGCTGAAAAAATTGCTGCTCTGACAGAAGAAGCTTTCATTTTTCCGGTCAAATCTTTAAATTCATGTAAATTTTCCTTTTCCCTGACAAGTGTTTTAGAGGTTACAGCTCACATAAGGAGGGGAGAAAAAGTAGAGGAGAGGCGAGAAGGAGGGGGGCGCACCGGACGGGAGGCCGGCAAGAGGTTCGGGGGAAAAGAAAGACTTAAAAATACCAGTACAGGTACAACCGTCAGGGTTAATAAGGCCAATCTGAAATGCAATTTTAACATAATTAATATAATTAAAAACATCACAAAAAATCCCCAGACAAGGTCAACAAGCCCCCAGGCTATAGTTTCTCCCAGTTTTCTTACATCGGAAGTCATCCGGGCCATAAGCCAGCCAACTGCCTTTTTGTCAAAATAAGATTGGGATAATTCCTGCAATTTTCTAAAACCCAAACGGCGAATATCATAGGCAATCCCGGTTTCTATTTTGCCGGCAAGTGAAATAAAAACTCCCACATTAACTGCCTGCATGATAACCAGCACTATGTATAATAAAGCAAATTTTTTAACACCATTAAGTGTTTCCGGTACAACAAAATTATCCACCACATATTTATTTAATAGTGGAAATACTGCATCTATTCCTGCTACTGCAATCATTACCACAGCAAGCCAGATCATTTCTTTCCGATACACAAATATATATTTAAAAAGCTTTTTCCATAAATTCATATCAAATCTTTTATTGTATTTTTCCTCATGAAAGTCCTCCATAAATTCAACTCCTTAACCGCTAACTATTTTGTTAATATTATTGTCCAGTTCCCGCTGCAATTCATCTTCCAGAGAATTCTGTATCTCCCATATGCGGGCATAGAATCCATCAGCAGCCAGCAGACTTTTATGACAGCCCTCTTCTACAATCCGACCTTCATTTAAAACAAGAATTTTATCAGCCTCCGCAAGAGTTGAAGCCCTGTGTGAGATGATAATTGTGGTGATTTCCTTACTGTACTCCTTTAACTTTTGTCTAATCAGTGACTCTGTTTCTGTATCAACAGCACTCAATGAGTCATCAAAAATTAATACTGCGGGGTTCTTTAGTAATGTTCGTGCTATAGCCAGCCTTTGTTTTTGGCCGCCGGAGAGAGAAACTCCCTTTTCCCCTACAAATGTATTATATTTATCATCAAAATTCATAATTACATCATGTACCGCGGATATTCTGGCTGCTTTTTCAATTTCTTTTTCCTCTGCATTTCTCGAACCCATTTCAATATTTTTTCTAATACTTCTGGCATATAAAAAAGGCTCCTGTAATACCAGACCAACTTTTTGTCTCAACCACTTTTTATTAAACTCAGTAATTTCACAGCCATCTATTTTAATACTACCCTGTTGATAATCATAAAGACCGGCCAGTAAATGTACAATACTGCTTTTACCTGAACCTGTAGGTCCCAGTATTGCAAGTGTTTCGCCTCTTTCTACTTTAAAGCTAATATCTTTCAATACAGGCTCAGACTGCTCATAAGCAAAAGTCACTCCATCAAACTCAATCTCACCTTTAATATCAGACTTTTTGCCTGATAAGTTGAAATTTTCAACAGGAGTTGATAATATCTCATTTATACGTTCCAGGGAAATTAACATTTTCCCCATATCAGTCAATATTCTACCCATCTGTCTTACCGGCCAGAGCAGCATACCCTCATAGGTTATAAAAACCACCAGGGTCCCCAGGGTAATCTCTCCCCCTACCGCCAGCAGAGAACCGAAAATTAAAACAGCACCTATCTGCAGCATACAGATAAAATCTGAAGAACTCCAAAACCAGGCCAGCAGTTTAATAAGTCGATAAGTTAAATCTCTGTGTTCACTATTTTTTCTTTCAAATTTTTCCACTTCATACTGCTGTCTGCCAAAGGCTCTCACCACTCTGACTCCTGTTAAATTTTCCTGTAAGACAGTGGACATGGCAGCTTCAGCTTCATCAGATTTTTTAAATGCCCTTTTAATTTTAATAAAAAATACAAATGAAAAAATAAATATAACAGGTATAGCAATCAGTGAGATAAAAGCAAGTCTGCTATTTAAAGTAAACATTATATAAGCTATGATTCCCACCATAAAAGATGTTCTTCCTACTTCCACAAATTGTACTGCCAAAAATCTCCTTACTGTCTCAAGATCAGAGGTGCAGCGTTGAATCAAATCTCCCGTTTGGGCCTGAATGTAATAAGAAAATGGTAGATGCTGTAGATGATTATATAAGGCTATACGCATATTTTCAGCCACTGTTTCAGCAGCTACAGCTGACCATTTACCTTTAAAATATAAAAATATACCCCGAAATATTGTTAAGGCAACCAGTATAAGGGCTATAGACCATAAACTATCCGGCAAAAATGTTTTACTGAAGTCTCCTCCAATACCTGCTGGGAATGAAAAGGGTTCATCACCTATTACACTATCAATGGCATATCTTAATACAAGTGGATTAATAAGTGTAAATACAGCAGCCATACCAACACATAAGACTGAGGCAAAATATATTAATTTTTTTCCTTGCAAAAACTTAATAAGCAATTTAATATTATTCATTTTTTTCAATCACTTCCTTTTAACATAAGCATAAATTAGTATACAGCTTTTATGTGGGAATAACTAAGGTATTTTACATAAAAAAAACGCAGGTATAATAACCCGCGTTACTGATATAAAATATATAACAAATTACATTTTTAACAGGTAAATGGCGGGAAAACTTTTAAATTTTGATAATATAACACCATTATATTAGCTCTCATAATATTCTCCCACCTCATAAATATTTATTTAAAATATTAATCTCATATTTAATTACTCCAATAATTATACACTTTTAAAGCAATATTTGCAAGTATTTTTTTGATTTTTTGCAATTTTAATTTAGAACCATTAACATTGATTATTACTCTTTGAATGATATATAATAGGTACAACATTAAAAAAATTATAGAAGGGGGTATTTTCTTTGCCATTTTTTGAGGGAAATAACCCATTTAAAAAAATTTTCAATCATAAAATTCTTTTAATTATTGTTATCATAATATTTATAATCTTATCTGCAGGCGCATTTTTTCTTTTGCAGAGTAATCCTGCAAAACCAGAAGCTCTTTCATTACTGGAAAATGAAAATATTTTTGTTGATGAATGGGGCCGGCTTATTGCCGAACCTGAAAATAACCAAAAAAGGAGTGGAATAATATTTTATCCGGGTGGGAACATCAAGGGAGAGGCCTATTTGCCTCTTGCATCATCACTTTCAAATAAAGGCTATAAAGTCATAATAGTACCAATGCCGTTTGATCTGGCAGTCTTCAATAAAGATGCTGCCATAGATGTAATAAATAAATACAATAATATAGATAGGTGGCTTCTTTCCGGGCATTCACTGGGAGGAGCAATGGCGGCTGATTTAATTACAAAACATAGTGAAAAGTTTTCAGCTCTTATACTGCTGGCCTCATATCCTTCCCAAAATAGTGATCTAAGTTCTACAGACCTTGAAGTTTTGAGCATTACTGCAAGTAAAGACAATGTACTAAACCAGGAAAAATACACTAATTCCAAAAAAAATCTACCCTCAGATACTGTATATAGCAGTATCGAAGGCGGTAATCACGCCCAATTTGGTCAGTATGGCTCACAAAAGGGAGATGGAAAAGCCACAATTAGCAGTGAGGAACAAATAAAACAAACAGTCAATATTATTGACGATTTTTTTAAAGAAAAGATAGAGGAGGATATGAGATGATTAATACAAATAAAAAATTTCTGGTAAAGTTAATGGTTTTCTTCTCACTTATTACTATTCTTTTACTCACAAATGTTACTAAGGTTTCTGCTTCCAGTGTAAAAATTGATTTAAATAAAACCGAACTCTCTCAGGGAGATATACTTGAAATTAAGATTTCAGATTGGAATAAAAAAGAATATAATCCCGAAGATTATAAAGCAGTTTTTGCAGAAAATGAAATCCCTTTTTATAAATCTGGCTCAAATCGTTTAATTACAAATGTGGGAATTTCCTACTGGACCGTCCCGGGAGAACAGCGACTTTTGTTAAAAGTAGACGACACAATAATTTTCGGAACAGATATTAAAATAAAAGAAGGAGATTTTCCCGAAAGTCATCTGGAAGTAGATAAGGAAAATGAAAGTAAAATTAGGCCGGAAGAAAAAGAAGAGGAAAAAAAAATAAAGAAAGAACAAGAAAAAATCAACAAAGCAAGAAAAAATAATAAAACTAAAGAAAATTTTGTTGAAGGTAGCTTTATATGGCCAGTTTCCGGAGAGATC
>CAZSTU010000060.1:0-12365 GCA_964609745.1 uncultured Halanaerobiaceae bacterium | reverse complement strand
GGAACTTCAACAAAGGTTGATCTCCACTCAGGAATTAATGGAAGAGGCCAGAAGCAGTCATCTGCCCAGAATTATAGAGCAGCTGGAATATATACAGGGTTCTCTGCCGGAAATGGAGGATGAAGAAATAGTTGATAGTCTTGACCTTATAGATAATTATATGGCCGGAAGGGTTATACCCGGAGATCAAATACAGCTGCTTGTTAAGGGCAGTTATGACCATGAACAGGTAGTTGCTGAAGCCAGGGAACTGGTGGAGGTACCGGGTGTTAATTATTTTAATTTAAAGTCAGGAATGGTTCAAACCAATCCCAGAGCGGAAGTTTTTAATGTTTTACGTCAGGTAAGGGCGGTTATTTCCACAATTATTGCCCTGATTTTTACCCTGCTTGTCTTAATACTTGATCAGAGTCTTCTGGTCAGTGTTCTCAGATTGCAGGGGAAAAAAGGCTATCTTTTTAGTTTATTCTGTGGGGGGATTGTCTTTTCAGCTATTTATTATTTAAGTAATATTGATTTTCCCTATCTTTCTTTACCTCTTAATTTTATAATAGGAGGTTTTCTGGGGCTTTTAATAGGATTGTTTGCGGAAATGCTTAACCCTGTCTCAAAAGAAGAGTGGGAGGCCGGTAAAGCACTGGGGTACTCCCCGGACGAGATCATGAGAGAAATAATAATTCCTGCAGGCAAACCGGGGCTTCTATATTTGCTTAATTATCCCCGGGTGAAATTGAAGTAAGGAGGCCGAGATGCTGGATATAAAAAATTTGCAAAAATCTTTTGATAGTGATATAGTTTTAAATGACATTAATCTTATGGTAAAATCAGGGGAAATAGTGGCTATAATGGGGCCAAGCGGCTGTGGGAAATCTACCTTTATCCGCTGTATTAACCGACTTATAGAACCTGACTGTGGTGAAATTGTTTTTCAGGGAAGAAAACTGCATGAATTTACAGAAAAAGAAATGCAAAAAGAAAGGCAGAATATCGGCTTTGTCTTTCAGCATTTTAACCTGATAAAAAGGCTGAATGTAAGGCAGAATGTGGCCCTGGGTCTTCTAAAAAAAGACTTTGATTTAAAGGAAGCAAATGATAGAGCTGAAAAGGCCCTATCAGCTGTAGGGCTTTCGGCCCTGGCAGAGGCGGCAGTAACCCGGCTTTCAGGTGGGGAAAAACAAAGGGTAGGCATAGCCCGGGCCCTGGTACTTGAGCCCGACCTCATATTACTGGATGAACCCACTGCCTCTCTTGACCCCATACTTGTACAGGAAGTACTGGAAACACTTGAGGATATAGCAGAAAAACGCAGTGATACCTCATTGATAATTGTAACCCACCAGGTTGCTTTTGCCCGCCGTGCTGCTGATCGGGTAATTTTTATGGATCAGGGGCAATTTATTGAGACGGGTACACCACAGGAAGTTTTTGAAAATCCTGTCTCCTGGATAGGTAAAAAGTATAAAAAAATAATTAATTATAGATAATAGCAGGGATCTGATATAATTTCTTGAATTTTTTTAAAAGGTCAGTTAAAATTGTAGTATATGGGAAAGGATGAGATTTTTTGCAGCAGAAAGAGGGCTCACAGCAAACAATAAAAAACAGGGTTGAATTTAGAGGAATAGCACTGCACAGCGGGGAGGAAGTAACAATGAGACTCCTGCCTGCTCCCAGTGATTACGGAATTGTCTTTCGCCGCATTGATTTATCAAAAAAACCGGAGATAGCAGCTGATCCGGATAATGTAGTTTCTACCACCCGCTGTACCAGTATTGGTCTCAAAAAGGGTGGAGAAACTGTTGTACATACAGTCGAACATATAATGGCTGCCCTGTGGTCTTATAAAATTGATAATGTTATTGTAGAAATTAATAATGCGGAAACCCCTGTGGGAGACGGCAGTGCTTATCCGTTTGTGGAACTTCTGGCAGAAGCTGGATGTAAAAAACAGCAGGCTGCCCGGCTTTATACAGTTGTGGAAAGACCGATATGGGTCAGGCACGGTCCCATGTATATGGTCCTTTTGCCCTATGATGGTTTTAAGGTGACATATACACTGGAATATAATCATCCTGCTATTGGCACTCAGTTTCGCGAGTTTGAAGGCGGTACTGAAGACTTTACTAAAGAAATTGCCCGGGCCCGCACCTTTGGTTTTAAAAAGGAAGTTGAAGTACTGCATCGGCGGGGATTGGCCCTGGGCGGAAGTCTGGAAAACGCAGTGTTAATAGGTGAAAATGAAACTGTAAACTCCCTTCGTTTTCAGGATGAGTTTGTCAGACATAAAATTCTTGATGTGATAGGTGATATGGCTTTAAATTCTTATATAAAGGGTCATATAATTGCTGTTCGTTCTGGCCATTCCCTGCACGTTGAACTTGCAAAAAAAATTAAAAAACAAGCGAAAGAGGAAGGTGAAAGCAGTTGATTGATATTAAAGAAATTCGTTCCATACTGCCCCATCGCTATCCCTTTTTACTGGTTGACAGGATAGTTGAGCTGAAAGAAGAGGAAAAAATTGTAGGAATTAAAAATGTTAGTGTTAATGAGCCTTTTTTTCAGGGTCATTATCCGGATCATCCCATAATGCCTGGAGTCCTGATAGTTGAGGCAATGGCCCAGGTTGGTGGGATTTTAATGTATCACAGTCTGGAGGACACCGAGGATAGAATACCCTATTTTGCCGGTATAGACAAGGCGCGTTTTAGAAAACCTGTTACACCCGGGGACCAGCTGCGACTGCAAATTGAAATGCTGAGGCTTGGCAGCCGTATAGCCAAGGTAGCAGCAGAGGCTCACACTGACAGGGGGCAGGCCGCTGAGGCAGAGCTTCTTTTTGCCGTACAATAAGAAGTGGAGAAATGAGGAAGGAGATGGATAACATTGGTTAAAGCAAAAAAACAGGGCAAAATATTACAGATAGCTGATGTGCATCCGACGGCGATTGTGAAGCCGGGAGCAAAAGTAGGACATAATGTAAAAATTGGCCCCTATGCTGTTATCGGTGAAAATGTAGAAATAGGTGAGGATACGGAGATAGGCCCCCATGTGGTGATAGACGGCTGGACGAGAATAGGCAGTAATAATAAAATATACCATGGAGCTTCCATCGGTAGAGTTCCCCAGGATTTGAAATTCAGGGGTGAAAAAAGCTATGTTTTTATAGGTGATAATAATATAATAAGGGAAAATGTAACAATTCACAGGGGAACAGAAGGAGATAAATCGGAAACAAGAATAGGCAATGATAATTTTATTATGGCTTACTGTCATGTGGCACATGACTGTCAGCTGGGAAATGAAATTACAATGACCAATGCCGCCAACCTGGCCGGACATGTCAAAGTGGAAGACAGGGCTGTAATAGCCGGATTGACGGGTATTCAGCAATTTGTAAGAATAGGCAAAATGGCCATGGTAGGTGCACATTCCCGGGTTGATAGAGATGTTCCTCCTTATATACTTGTTGATGGCAGTCCGGCAAAGGTCAGGGGCATAAATGTTATAGGCCTGAGGCGTAATGGTGTTAAACCTGATCTCCGCCGTGAGATAAAAAGAGCATATAAAATACTATACCGTTCTGATATAGATAACATAGATAAGGCGCTTGACCGTATGGACCAGGAACTGGATGCCAGTGAGGAAATTGAACATTTTCTGCGTTTTTTACGCAATGTACAGCGTGGTATCTGTCGTTAAAGAATATAAGCAGGTGATATGATGGCCAATATAGCTATTATAGCAGGCAGAGGGCGTCTGCCCCGGATCTGGCTCAAAGAAGCAGCCGGCAGAGGAGATAATATAACAGTTTTTGCCCTTGAGGAAGATATAAAGATATGTACAGAAAAAACGGAACGGGTAATAACTATTAATCCCGGAAAGCTGGATAAGATCATAAAACTTTGCCGTAAATATAATATAAATAAGGTAGTTATGCTGGGCAAGGTGGAAAAAAAGAGATTATTTGAAATAAAACCTGATCACCGTCTAAAAAGACTGCTTGCCGGTGAAAAAAATCTCAATGATGACAGTATTCTCAGGGCAATAGCGGAAGAATTTGAAAAAGAAAATATTAAAGTTTTGCCTCAGTCAGCCTATCTGCATAAATATCTGGCTCCTTTAGGACTGATGGCAGGAGAACAGCTTGATCGGTATATGAAAGATAATATGGTCTTTGCTCTGAAAATGGCAAAAGAAATAGGCCGTCTGGATATAGGACAGACTGTACTGGTCAGGGACAAAACGGTTATAGCCGTAGAGGCAGCTGAAGGTACAGATAAAGCTATTGAGAGAGCCGGTAGACTGGCCGGGGGAAAACTGGTTATGGCCAAGATTAGCAAACCTGATCAGGATTTGCGGCTTGATCTACCCACCATTGGACTTAAGACACTTGATAAACTCATTGAGGCGGGGGTGGTGGGCCTAGTTGTAGAAGCAGGCAAAACTTTTTTTATTGAACAGGATGAGTTTTTGAACCGGGCCGCTGCAGCAGGGATTAGAGTTTATGGTGCAGGGCCCGGTTTCGTTGAGCAGGAGGGATCATATGGGAAAAATACTGGTAACAGCCGGTGAACCATCCGGAGATATGCACGCTGCCAGGATTATAAATAAAATAAGAGAGATTAATCCAGAAATAGAAGCAGCCGGTATGGGTTCAACTGAATTAAAAAAAGCAGGAGTAAATATACTTGTTGATCCCACAGATATGGATAGTGTGGGGTTTTCTGAATCACTGAAAAATTTAAAAGTTCATCTTTCTCATATCAGGTTATTAAAGGAATATATGCGTAATAATCGGCCTGATGTTATTTTTTTAGTGGATTATTCCGGGTTTAACATGATGATGGCCCGGCTGGCCTCTAAAATGAACATTCCTGCTGTTAATTATTTCCCCCCCACCGCCTGGGTCTGGGGAAAATGGAGGGCAAAATGGATGGCCCGTTATAATACTCATATTGCTGCTGTTTTTCCCATGGAAAGATATATTTATGAGAGAGCAGGAGCAAGGGTTAGTTTTGTGGGACACCCACTGCTGGATATGGTGAAAGTTAAAGAAGATAGAGATGAAATTTTTAATAAACTGGAACTTGATCCCGGCAGGAAAGTAATTTTACTTATGCCCGGTAGTCGCAAAAAGGAAGTTGAAAGTCTGCTGCCGGAAATGCTGAAAACGGCAGAAAGGCTGAGGGACGATAATCCGAAATTACAGTTTATACTTTCACTGGCCGGTAGTATTGAACACAATTGGGTCAGTCAAATGGCAAGTAAATATAATTTAGTCATAAAAATTGTAAAAAATGATCCATATCCTTTAATGAAAGTTGCAGATTTGATGATTGGTGCCTCAGGTACCGCGACTTTAGAATCCATGATAATGAAAACACCGATGATCATTCTCTATAAAACCAGCTGGTCAACCTATCAACTGGGGAAGAGGTTGATGAATACAGAATATATAGGACTTCCCAATATAATTGCCGGCAGAGAAGTTGTTCCGGAATTAATACAAAATGAAGCAAGGACAGCAAGGATTTATGAAGAGGCTGAATATTTACTGCACCGTGAGTATGTACTTGATGATATAAGCAGAAAGCTGGAATAATTAAAGAAAAAACTTGGTGAAAAGGGTGCTATAGAGCGCACAGCCCGGCTGGTATTGAAAGAGGGAGGTCTGATTTAATTATTGTGAAAAAAAATAAGATTATTATTATAGTCAGTATCCTTCTTATAGTCGGGGTTTTTTGGTTTAGTTTTAATCCTTTTCAAACTGAGGATATGAAAGAAGATTCTCAGACAAAACAGGAAGAAAAAGATGTTTCAGCAGATAAAGAGTTTGCAGAAGTGGATTTTACCCTATATAATAGTAATAAAACGATTAAATGGAATCTAAATGCGTCAGAAATAAGTCATTTTGAAGATGACAATCTACTTCAGTTGCTCCCGGTAGAGATCAGAGTCTATGAGATAAATGATGATGATGAACTCTTATACAGCATAAAGGCTGAAGAGGGAGAATACCATAATCAACCGGGATTTATTGAATTAAAAGGACCAATCAATCTTTCCCGGGATCAAACTGCTATTAACTTAAATAAATTAAAATGGAAACAGGATGAGGACAGGATAAGTGGTGATGGTGATGTCTTGATTGAAAATCCCCGCTTTAAAATAAGTGGTGAAAAACTTTTTACTGATTCTTCACTGAAAAAAATTGAAATTGAGGGTGGAGATGAGCAGGCTGAGTTGCAGTGGTATAGACAGGAAAGGGAGAATGATGATGATTAGCAAAAGCTTTAATGACAATTATAGTAAAATAATATTTTTATTGATTCTGGCTGTGTTAGTACTGTTTATCATCCCCTCTCCGGTTAAATCTGATAATGAAATAAATGGAGGGGAACTTACCGGAGACAAGTTAACTCTGGAACGTCTGGAAGATAGTGAAGATCAGTATATAGTTGTAGCGGAAAATAATGCCTTTTTCTCTTATGAGGACCTCGAGGTAGAAGGGGATTATGCCCGTTTTAATACAGAGAGCGGACAGATAATTTTTGAAAACAACATAATTGTTAATCGTAGAGATTATCAATTAGAAGGTGATGAACTTGACGGTAATATCCGTGATGAAGAATTTGTTATGGAGGGTGAAGTGAAGTTTAAAGGTCCTGACCTTGATATGGAATCAGATAGGCTTTATTATCAGCAGCAAAAAGACCGCCTGACTCTGGAGGGATCAGCTAACTTTAGTTACCGAAATATTAAGGCAGAGGCCGATCAGGTTATTTATGAGGTTGAAGATGAGATTATATATCTTGACGGCAGTGTACAGGGGAGACAGAATGGTAGAAGGTTTTCTGCTGACAGAGCTACAATAGATCTGACCACAGAAAAACTGGAACTTGACGGCAAAGCCCGCCTTTCTTTTGAAGAAGAGGGAGGGGAATAAATGACCATAAAAACCAGAGATCTGGTGAAAATTTATGGGGGAGAAAGAGTTGTTGACAGGGTTAATCTTGAGGTTAATCGTGGTGAAATAGTAGGCCTTCTGGGACCCAATGGTGCGGGCAAAACTACCACATTTTACATGGTGGTGGGCCTGATCAAACCTGATGAGGGTGAAATATTTCTTGATGAGAGAAATTTGACTTCTCTCCCGATGTATAAAAGGGCCAGAGCAGGTATAGGTTATCTTTCCCAGGAACCCTCCATTTTCCGCAAGATGACTGTAGAGGATAATATCAGGGCAATTCTGGGGGTGCAGCCCGAATTGTCTGATGAGGAAATAGAGGAAAGAACTGAAGAACTTCTTGCAGAATTTCACATTGATCACCTGCGTGATCGCAAGGGTTTTAAACTATCAGGTGGAGAAAGGCGCAGGGTGGAAATAGCCCGTTCACTGACCACCAATCCTTCTTTTATTTTGCTTGATGAGCCTTTTTCTGGTGTTGACCCTATAGCTGTCAATGATATACAAAATATAATTGCTTATCTTAAAGAAAAGGGTCTCGGTGTTTTGATTACAGACCACAGTGTGAGGGAGACTCTTTCCATTACTGATAGGGCATATATTATGCATCAGGGAGAAATCCTGCTATCCGGCAGCTCGGATGAGGTGGCAGATAGCGAACTGGCCCGGAAATTTTATCTTGGAGAAAAATTTACCATGTAGTATAGAGAGGTGTCATTTTGAAGATTATATATAAGTATATTTCCAGGGAATTGGTGCCTCCATTCTTTTTTGGGGTGGCGGCCTTTACCGGGATTTTTATTGGTACAGATCTGTTATTTGAATTGACAGAATATTATACAGCCTGGGGAGTAGGGGTATTAACCCTGATTGAACTCTTTTTTTTGAGTTTACCTTCAATTATTGTACTGACATTTCCCATGGCTACTCTGCTGGCAGCTATCATGGCTTACAGTCGTTTGAGCAGTGATAGTGAGATAACAGCACTTAGGGCCGGAGGTATCAGCCTCTATAAACTGATAATTCCCGCTCTTATTATGGGACTTATTATGAGCGGAGCTACCATAGCCATTAATGAAGTGGTAGTACCCGGGGCTAATGTCCGTCACAACAGTATAGTTCATCAATTCAAACACGGACAGCAGCGTCCCAAATCACAATATAATCTTTACCTGACACCGCTTGATTCAGAGACTAACCGTCCTGATTATATACTTTATACTTACCGTTTTGATGGTGACGATGGTTCCATGGAAGATGTAATCTTACAGGAATTTACAGATGGTGAGCCTGATTCTCTTATAAAAGCAGATAGGGCTGAATGGCTGGACAGTGGCTGGAATTTTTATGATGGTGTGATCTATCATCTTGAAGAGGGTGAAAGGGTGCCGGCCATGGAATTCAAAGAATACAGGGATCGTGAGGAAATTCATGATCCGGATCAAATAGCTCAGCTTGATAAGGATCCTGATGATATGAATTTAGGAGAATTATCGAATTATATAAAAGTACAGAGAGAACAGGGAAAAAATGCGTATCCTGAGAGAGTGAGATGGCATCAGCATTTATCAATACCCTTTGCCAATTTTATCTTTGCCCTGCTGGCAGCACCAATGGGGATCAAACCAAGGAGGAGTGGAGGTTCAGCTACAGGTCTGGGACTTAGTATTATAGTTATTTTCATATATTATGCTTTAATGACTGTGGGTGATGCTCTGGGCAGTCAGGGAGCGGTGGCCCCCTGGTTAGGTGCCTGGATTCAAAATATATTTTTTCTGGTAGTTGGAGGTTATATGTTGAGTAGACTGGGAAGGTAGGTGAAGCCCCGTGTATGGAACGTTAATTATCATATTACTAATATTATTAAGTGGGCTGATTGCCTATCTCGGTGATCAGATCGGAATGAAGGTGGGCAAAAAACGCCTATCTCTCTTTGGATTAAGACCCCGTTATACGTCGATAATAATCACTGTAGCTACAGGTATACTTATTGCAGTATTATCCATAACTATTTTACTTACTGTATACAGCAGCTTGCGTGAGGCTCTTCTCAATATAAATGATGTGGTACAGCGACTTGAGAGATTAAATGAACAGGTCGAATTAAAAGATGAGGAATTAAATAGTATGAAAGATGAGATAGATCAAAAAACTGATGAACTGGATCAATTGCAGAGTCAGCGCAATCAACTGCAGGATAAATTAACGATGACCCAGAGAGAATTTGATGAAGCTATAAAAAGCCTGGAAAATGCCCGGGCTGATGTCAGCCGGCTGCGTGAAAACAGGGATGAACTCAAGGAAAGAGTGTCAGAGCTCAGAGACCAGCGGGAAAAACTGGAGGCAAGGGTGGAAGAATTAGATGAAAATATTGCTGAACTCAATGAGGATTATGAAGAAGCTCAGGAAATGGCCGAAAAATACCGGGCCGGTATGTATTATTACATGGGAGAAGATATTGTCTATCAAAAGGGTGATGTGATCTACTCTGAAGTTATTGAAGGGGGAAGGTCAGAAGATGAAACCATCGAAGGTCTTAACCGCTTTTTGAGTGAGGCCAATGAGGTAGCAAAGGAAAGACCAATAAAGGTTGATGAAGATACAGGGATGGCCCTTGAACTACAGACTGAAGATATACTTTATACTGCACGAGTACTTTATAATATGGAGCCCGGTCAGCAGGTGATAGTTAGTCTGGTTGCCGGTATCAATGTTCCCCGTGATGAATGGCTCAAAGCCAATTTTATCTTAAACAAAAATTTTGTAGTTTTTGAAGAAGATGAAATCATAGCTAAAAAGGTAATTGAAGCCGATCAGGCAGCAGATAAAATAGACAGTGAATTGAGAGATCTTCTTTCAGAAATTAATCAAACAGCCAGTAAAAGGGGCCTGCTCACAGATAGTCAGGGGCGGGTTGGGAGTCTTGATTTTATAAATTTCTATCAGGTATTACAGCAAATACAGTCCCGAGAGGGAAAGGTTGAAATAAAAGTTATATCTACCCGCAAGATGTGGCGAAATGACCGTTTGAGCGATAATCTGGAATTTGAAATAGAGGAAGACGTTAAAGAAGACAGTGGGGGAAGTGAGGATGATGATTGAGGATGGTGGTCTGCTTCTGGCAGTTGACCCCGGCCAGAATAAAACAGGTCTTGTGATTGTAAATAAAGAAGCAGAAATTATTCTTAAAAAAATAATAAAGAGCAGCAGGTTGAAAACATACCTTTTGGAGATATCTCATAAGTATAATATAAATAAGGTTTTAGTTGGTGATGGCACCTGTTCCGGGGTGACAACCTGTGTATTAAATGAAATAGAAAAACTCCCCCCTCCAATTATTGTCAGTGAGAAGGATAGTACAATTGAGGCAGCTGAAAGATACTGGCAGGAAAATCCCCCCGGGGGTTTTAAAGCACTGCTTGCTTTCTTTTTCAGCTGGCGTCCGGAAGCCCCAATTGATGATTATGCAGCTCAAATCCTTGCTGAAAGATATCTTGAAAAAAGTGGTGACAAGAATGATGGAAAAAAATAACATAAAAAAGTTTAAATTTCAGGGAGGATTTTTTCTATAAACCTTGAATATATAATCTAGAACAAGACTGATAAGGTGCTAATAGTGGTAAATTTGACTTATAGTGAAAAAACCTTTTAAAAAAATTTACAAAGAGGCAGGAATTATTTGAGTTATGTGGAATATGTAGTAATAGCGGTGTAAAGATGTTACATATTTCTCAACTGCTTACCGCTGTAAGAGTTTATTGTTGAAAATCTTATTATCTCGGGGTTAAACTGTGGGAGAAAGGAGGTGAACCCCCGAACCACGAGGCCGAAAAGAGATAATAAGGTTCTAATACAGTTCATTGATAACTGCTGAGGTCGGGATCAATGAGGAAACAAGGCAACTCATTGGTTCTTTACCTGGAGGTTGTTGGTGGACTTATAGAACATACAAATAAAAAAAGTATCAAGGGGGAAAAATACAAAATGATAAAAAAGTTTAGTATAGTATTAGCGTTTTTAATGGTAGTTGCTCTGGCAGCACCTGCATCTGCAGCTACCTTTACCGATGTAGATGAAGATCACTGGGCATATGAAGCTGTTAATGAAATGGTAGCAGCTGGACTTCTGGAAGGTTATCCTGATGGAACATTTAAAGGTGATGAAAACCTGACCAGATATGAAATTTCCATGGTTGTAAGCCGTCTTCTGGAACAAATCGAAGAAGAACGTGCATCCATGCTGGAAGACATGGAAGCAGACGTGGGAGAAGATGTTGATTCTCTGGACAGTGATGTAGATGAGTTGAGTGGAGAAGTAGATGATGTAAAAAAAGAAGTAGAAGACCTTGATCTGGAAGATGTAGTTAAATCTATGATTGAAGAGCACGCTCCCGAACAAAAAGAGGGGCTAACAGATAAGCAAGCTGAACAGGTAGCCAACCTGGTTGAAGCTCTTACCTTTAAGTATCAGGCAGAGCTTAAGGTACTGGGTACCGATGTTGAGACTTTAGAAGAAACCATGGAAGCTAATGATGAAGATCTGGAAGAAAGAATTGCTGAACTGGAAGATCCTGTAGTAGGATTTAATGGTGAATATGCAGTTGATTTCCGTTCCTTCCTGAGTGAAGGCGACGATTTGTATGAAGATCCATTTGATACAGAAGACGATGATGATGAACCAGTAGAATTTGATGAAGAGGAATATTTAAAGCAGACTATGGGCCTTAACTTTGAGGTAAATAAAGGACCATTAAGTGCTGATCTTAATATGAATTCTACTGTTGATCCATTTGGTAATCCTTATGACTCAGATAATGATGATACTAGCTATGATGCTTTTGATGTTGAGTCACTTTCCGGTACGTTATCAGGTGAAAATTTTGAATCTGTTATAGACCATGAGGAGGAAGTTGACTCGAAACCATATCTCTATTCTGAAGGCGAAGCCAATGGGGTTGTTGGTAATGTAGAAGACAACAATTTTGTGCTTAGTGGCGTATTTGTTGATGAGGATGAAGATGGAGATGAAATCGATGAAGATGATGAAGATTATGAAAATTATTATGTAGCAGCAGCCCAAAATGATATGGATCTATTGGGTCAAACACTTAACTTTAATTATGGTGTAAAAGAAGATAAATTGAAAGATGTAGATGAACAACGCACCTTTGTTGTTGGTGTTGACACTACTCTAGAAATGGCTGGTTTTGATATAACTCCTGAACTGGCTTTAAATAACACTGAATTTGAAAATAGATATTTTACTCTCAATACAGAAGGTGATTTAGGGCCTGTTGATACTACCTTTAATTACAAAAATATAACAGAAGAATTTAAAGGAGTCGAGGCAAGCCCAGCAGATGTTAATGGTATGGATGTACTCGGAGAAATGAGTCTTG
>CAZSTU010000059.1:0-12394 GCA_964609745.1 uncultured Halanaerobiaceae bacterium | reverse complement strand
ATATTCTTCAACTTTTAATTTTTTAAATTGTATTACCACTTTACTTATCATACGTGCAAGTTCTCTCGTAGTTAATGCAGGATCAGTATTTCTGTATCCACTATCATGCATTTCTTCTCTCTCTTTTTCAAATTTTTTAGCCGTACAGGGCATTATAGAAACAGTAAAAATATATTCCGGATCAATCCCTACTTGTTGTGCATAATAAGTCTTGGCAAGTGCTGAAAACCTCTGCTGGGGCGATTTAGCAGTAGAAAGATGAGGTAGAAGATCAGGGTAATTATGTTCTGCATATTTTACCCAGCCCGGACAGCAAGAAGTTATTTGTGGTAAATCTTTATCTCCTTTAAGCCTCTTTAGTAACTCATTACCTTCTTCCATTATAGTTAAATCAGCTGTAAATTCTGTAGAAAAAACCTGATCAAAACCCAGTTTTCTAAGAGCAGCTACCAACTTGCCGGTTACTACAGTACCGGGCTCATAACCAAATTCCTCACCTATAGTAGCCTGGATCGCAGGTGCTGTCTGTACAATTACATGCAGATCTTCGTTTTCCAGAGCATCCCATACACTATCAATTTCATTAATTTCGGTAATTGCTCCTACAGGACATACAGTTGCACACTGGCCACAATTTGCACAATTAATCTCACTCTGAGGTAGATCAAAAGCAGTAGTTACTATGGAATCAAAACCTCTATTGCTAAACTGCAGAGCAGAGACATCCTGTATTTCTTCACACACTCTGACACATCTACCGCAAAGAATACATTTGTTGGGATCTCTCTTTAATGCTGGACCGGTATCATCTATTGGAAGGTCTCGTGTCTCTCCCTCAAGCTCATCCATATCTTCACTGTGTATGCCCATGCTGTATACAATATCCTGTAATTCACATGTGCCATTACGATCACAACCCAGGCAATCATTGGGATGATTGGCCAGTAATAATTTGACATTTCTTCTTCTGGCCTTCCGGGCTCTGGTGCTGCGTGTGCTAATCTGCATACCCTCCCTTACCGGTGATACACAGGAAGCCAAAAGTTCTCCGCTTTCAACTTCCTCTACCACACATACACGACATGAACCGTGCAAGGTCAAATCAGGGTGATAACAGAGATATGGTATCTCTATACCCACTTCACGGGCAGCTTCCAGAATTGTAGTATCAGAATTTACTTCAATTTCCTGTTCATCTATAGTTAACCTAACTTTACTCATATCCATAACCTCCTTGAAATTTCATTAACCCTGGAAAATAGCATCTGCCGGACATTCACTTTCACATGCTCCACAGGATATACATTTTTCAGGATCTATTTGATAGCTTTCCTTAGGCTCACCACTTATAGCATCAACCGGGCAAACTTTGACACACATAGCACAGCCAACACATATTTCTTCATCTATGACATATGGACTGGCCAGATCCGGACATACTCCTGCCGGACAATTATCATCATATATATGGGCTTCATATTCATTCCTGAAATATTCCAGAGTAGAAAGAACAGGATTGGGAGCAGTCTGTCCCAGTCCACATAGTGCAGTATCTCGAATATGAGTGGCCAGCTCCTCAAGGAGAGTTATATCTCCTTTTTGGCCCTCACCATCACAAATTCTATTCAAAATCTCAAGCATTCTTTTGGTACCTTCACGACAGGGGGTGCACTTTCCACAGGACTCACTCTGAGTAAAGTTCAGGAAAAATCGAGCAACATCCACCATACAGGTACTATCATCCATAACAACCATACCACCTGAGCCCATCATAGCTCCTGCATCTACAAGAGAATCATAATCTATAGGAAGATCTAAATAATCTTCCGGTAAACATCCTCCTGAAGGTCCACCTGTCTGTACAGCTTTAAATTCTTTACCTTCAGCAAGACCTCCACCTATCTCAAATATTACTTCTCTTAAAGTTGTACCCATAGGAACTTCTACCAGTCCGGTATTATTGATTTTTCCGGTCAAAGCAAATACTTTTGTACCACTACTATTTTCTGTGCCGATTGAACTAAATACCTCTGCCCCTTCATTTATAATAAATGGCACATTACCATATGTCTCTACATTATTTATATTGGTAGGATGTCCCCATAAACCGCTGGTCGCAGGATAAGGAGGTCTTGGACGCGGCATACCTCTCTTGCCTTCAATAGAAGCCATTAAAGCGGTTTCTTCTCCACAGACAAAGGCTCCGGCTCCTTCTTTTATATGAAGTTTAAAATCAAAACCACTACCAAATATATTTTCACCGAGCAAGCCGTATTCTTCTGCCCCTGAAATAGCAGCTCTTAACCTTTTTAAAGCAAGAGGATATTCAGCTCTTACATAAACATATCCTTCTTCAGCACCAATAGCATAAGCACATATTATCATACCCTCTATCACCCGATGAGGATCACCTTCCAGCAAACTTCTATCCATAAATGCCCCTGGATCTCCTTCATCAGCATTACAGATAATATATTTCTTATTCCCTTCTGCCTCACGAGCAAACTGCCATTTTAAGCCAGTAGGAAAACCTCCTCCTCCACGGCCGCGAAGTCCTGAATCTTTTACTACATCAATAACTTCTTGAGACTGCATTTCAGTAAGAGCCTTACCGGCAGCTTCATAACCACCCATGGCAATATATTCGTCAATACTTTCCGGATCAATTTTACCACAATTTGATAAAACAATTCTTTTTTGTTTTTTATAAAAATCTATTTCTTTATAAGACGGAATACTTTCCTCAGTCATGGGTTCTTTAAAAAGCAGTCGTTCGACAGTTCGACCTTTTAAAAGATGTTCTTCGACTATCTCTTCCATATCCTCAGGTTCAAGTTCACAATAAAATACTCCTTCAGGATAAACAATCATAATTGGACCCTTTTCACAAAAACCGTGACATCCTGTTTCTACAATTTTAATTTCATCAAGGAGATCATGTTTGGCCAGTTCATCCTGTAATTCTAATTTTACCTTTTCTGCACCAGAAGAGTTACAACCTGTTCCGGTACAAATTAATACATGGGAACGATATAATGTTTGATCCATTTCTCAATAACCTCCTCGGCATTAATTTTCTTCCATACGGGCTATCACTAAATCATGAACAATATTACCGTTAATTACGTGGTCGACAATAATTTTGCTGACATCTTCTGGTTCCAAATTACCGTAAGTTATTCTTTCCCCATCAGGAAGTTTTACATCAAGAAGGGGTTCCTTTTCACACATACCAATACATCCTGTCTGACTTATAGTAACATCTATACCTCTTTTATTCACTTCATCCATAACCGTCTTAAGAATTTCACGTGCTCCTGCAGCAATACCACAGGTACCCATTCCAACTATAATTTTCGGCTTTTTATTATTATCTCTGGCCTCCAGATCTTTTTCTACTTTTTTTCTTAAGTCTCTTAATTCTTCTAGAGATTTCACAAAAATTCACCTCCATTTAATATCAAATGTACTAATTCTTTCACTTATTAATATTCAAAAAATTTTATGAAAATCAACAACGATATTGAGTTAGTATTTCCGGAATTTTGTCAGGAGTCAGTCTGCCATGAGTGTTATCATTAATCATTATCACAGGTGCTAGGCCGCAGGCTCCAATACAGGCAACAGTTTCAAGAGTGAATTCAAGATCATCGGTTGTCTCCCCACTCTCTATATTAAGCTCTTTTTCAAGTTTTTCCAGGATTTGTCCTGCCCCTCTTACATGACAGGCTGTACCCTGACAGACTCTAATAATATTTTTACCACGTGGTTCAAGGTGAAATTGAGTATAAAAGGTCACAACCCCATAAACCTGACTCAAAGAAATATCTAATTCACTGGCTATCTTCTTTAATATATCCTCCGGCAAATAGCCATATTCATTCTGGGCATCCTGCAAAATTGGAATTAAGTTTTTTTCATTCTCATCATAATTGTCCATAATCCCTTTTAAAGGTTGAAAATATTTTTCTTTGCTTTTTTTTCCGGCACCACAGGCACAGGTCATATCTTTATTTACCTCCTTAATAATTATAAATTATTTTATATTGTTATAACTTTCACATAATACTGTTACTATTATAAGTAAAAAATAATACTATGTCAATATGAGCTTTGCAATATTTTAAAAAAAATTTCATCCAGACATGGTTTTAATAATTTTAACCCTGACATGGGTTTAATGTCTCTCAAATAATGGCTATCACTATTTTTTATTAAAACATGATCTTGTAAAAATTTATATTGATTTTTAAGTTTCTCAGTATTTGTCTCCGCTAAAACTTCAAGTATAGGTAATTCAAGATCAGGTGGTACAAAACCAAGATTTGTTAATAATCCGTTAGCTCTATCAATATGAGCCGGAACAATATAACCACTTCTTTTGCTAACTTCTTTTACCACTTCATCAATTGTAATATCAACAGATCCTGCAAGCAGTCTATCTACTTTATCTATATATCTATCATTTAAATCAGTAACGATCTGATAACCA
The DNA here is from genome assembly GCA_964609745.1 of uncultured Halanaerobiaceae bacterium. GTDB lineage: Bacteria > Bacillota > Halanaerobiia > Halanaerobiales > DATFIM01 > CAZSTU01. The sequence goes on along the minus strand of CAZSTU010000059.1, from coordinate 7,902 downwards.
AAATATTCTTCATCGTTTTTGCGATCCGGCATTTTTTTATATATTAACGACTGCCAATCAAGTAAACTTTCAAGTTTTGAAAAATAACAGAGAAGATGTACCTCTTCTTTTGTTTCCACTTCCATACCTGGAATAATCTTTAATTCTGTGTCTTCTGCCATTTTAATTGCTGTTTCTACATTTTCCGCTGAGTTATGATCAGTGATAGCTATTATATCTAAGTTCCTTTTTATAGAATGCTTTATTATATTTCCTGGTGTCATTAAAAAATGAGCACAGGGTGATAATACACTATGAATGTGAAGATCAATATTGTAAAATTTCATTACTTAATCCCCAATTCAAAAAGTCTACCGGCCAATTCATAAGAACTTAAATCTGTTTTAAATATATTAACATTTTTATTTCTGGCCCTTTCAATTGCTCTTTCTTCAATATTTGAATTTTCTACGACAATTACTGCTGCTACCTCTGTTAATAAAGCCACTGCTATCACATTCTGGTGAGATTGTATTGTTAACCAGAGATCTCCTTTGCTGGCCTTTGCCATAACATTACTCAAAAGATCTCCACAGTAACCTCCATATATTTTGCGTGAAAAATCAGATTTAACTACAATATCAAGATCAATCTTATTCAACAATTCATTAATTGTCATCATTATCCTCCTCCTTCCTTTTTTTAGACATTACGGGAGGTAGTGCATGAGCTAAATTGGACATTTCATCTGCAAGATCACCCACTCTTTTTCGTAGCATAAATACACAATCTGTTTTTTGAGCCTCACCATTAACAATATCTTCTGCCAGAGTCTCACAATCAGGAGCTCCACAGGCTGCACAATCAAGTCCGGGCAAGTCCTCAATAACCTTCTCCATCTCACTTAATTTTTCCATGGCTTTTTCAAAATCATCATCAAGTTTTCCTGCTTCCTGTACCTCAAATGGACCATCAAGTTTATAATTATATGCATCATAATTTTGTTCTACCAAACAACTATGATTATCTGAATTGCATTTATTTAAAATTCTTTGGATATTGAATTTAGCCTGAAACGGGTTAACAACATTTAATACACCACCAACACAACCCTGAGGACACGCAACCAGTTCAAGATATTTAAGATCTGACAGATTATTACGTGTTATCTCATCAAGTATTTTCTTCACATTACTTATCCCGGCAACAGAAATGGTGTTTTTTTTGTCCCATCTTTTTAGTATTTCTTCTTCACCACCACTCTGTCCCCAGCCTATCCCAAAATAAGGACTTTTTTGTGAATCTTTTCTTAGCTTTTTATCTTCATTAATTTTACTAATATTATCAATAACTTTATCATAGACCTTTTCTACTGCAATAGCTCCATCAAAAAAACTCTTTTCCATGGCAGGAGGATTCTTTACTGCAGTTAATTTTGCTGGACAGGGAGTAATAAAAAATACTCCTATATCTTCTCCTGATTTTTCTTCATTTTTTATTAATTCTCTTTTGACCTTTTCAGCCATTAATTCAACAGGTGGTTTTAAATGCATTAAATGATCGACTAACTCCGGGTAAAGTAATTTAATTAATCTAACAATAACTGGACAGGAAGATGAAATAAAAAGTCCATCATTGTTACAAAGAAAGTCAAGTGTTTTACGGGAAATGGCTTCAGCAGCCATTGCCACATCATATACAGCAGAAAATCCAATTTCTTTTAAAGCATCATGGATTATGGACACATCTATTTCTTTTCCAAATTGACCGTAAAAACTGGGAGGTATTAAAACAACAGGATAATTATAATCTTTCAATTTATCCAGAGAATCAGTTTCAGTATATTTTGCGTGATATTCACAGGTTCTAATACATTGTGCACAATCAATACATAAGTCTTCCTTGATCTTGGCTTTGCCCTGATGCACTCTTATGGCTTTTGTCGGACAGTTTTTCACACAATTTGTACATCCCTCACATTTGTCTTCTTTTAATAATACAGAATGTTTTTTCATTACATAACACCTGCTTTCCTGCTCTCTTAATATCATTACAAATAAAGTTTAACTTTAACTTCTGTACCCTCTTCAGGGTCCGAATTTATTTTCATATCATCAGAATAATTATAGATATTATTTAAACCCATACCTGCTCCAAATCCCATCTCTCTTATTTCCTCCGAAGCTGTAGAATAACCTGGTTCAAGTGCTTTTTCAATGTCTTCAATACCAGGTCCCCTATCACTGGCTTTTATTACAATTTCTCCAGAAGATATCGCAGCCTTAATTTTTCCTCCCAAAGAATGTATAATTATATTCATCTCCAGCTCATAACTGACAATCGAAACTCTACGAATGATTTCTGCACCCACTCCAAGTCTTCGCAACTGTTCTTTTAATTTACTGGAGACTTCTCCTCCTCTTTTGAAATCCCTTCTTTTAATCTCTTTTTCCAGAATAATTCTTTTAACCAAATTTTATTCCCCCATCTTTAAAATTATTTAACTTTTCCGGTTTTATCCCGGCTTCATATAACAATCCACAACACTCAAAAAGGGGTTTATCTGATTTCAGTAGTACAATTTCTTTTTCTTTTGCCAGTTTTTTTGTGTCTTCTGTAGGACTTTTACCCCGAACAAAACAGATTACTTTTATATCAGTTATTTCAGCTGTTCTGACAACCTGGGGATTTGTTAAACCTGTTAAGAGCATAGTTTTACCCCGGGAAAAAGCCAGCACATCACTCATAAGATCTGCCCCACAGGCAGTATCAATATTAATACTACCCGAATCCTTTTTTAAAATAAAATCTGCCTGTAAAATATCAGCGACCATATTTAATTCCATTATTACTGCCTCCAGCCCATTTAATGAAATTGATCACAAAGTTACTTTGTATTAATTATATGATAGGAGAATAATTAAAGCAAGTAAAAAAGTAAAGGACCCTCCAGAGAGGGTCCAATAAAAATTAAAACAAATAAAATGTTATTACCCCTTATTAACTTTTTCACCATCAATAAATACCTGCTCTACTTCAGAATCAACTGCCAGTGGATCACCATTAAATATTGCCAGATCGGCGTCTTTACCTTTTTTAATACTACCAATTCGATCATCAACTCCGAGTATTTCAGCAGGGTTAATGGTTATTGCTTTTAATGCTTCTTTGCGTTCCATACCAGACTTAACTGCCAGTGCAGCATACAGTGGCAGGTAATTAATAGGCACAACCGGATGATCACTCATCAAAGCCACCTTTACTCCTTCTTCAGCTAGTATGGCAGGAGTACGGTATGTTCTGTCTTTTAATTCAACTTTTGATCTTGTAGTCATGGAAGGACCAACTATAGCTGGAAAACCTGATTTCGCTATCTCTTCTGCAACTTTATGACCCTCAGTACAGTGTTCAAGGGTAACTTCTATATCAAATTCACGAGCTATTCTCAAAATAGTCATTATATCATCAGCTCTGTGTGCATGAGCTTTAAGAGGTAATTCCTTATTTAATATCCTTAACACGCTTTCCATTTTTATATCCCGTTCAAAGGGCTTATTATCTTCTTTTGCTTTTTTCTTCTTTACCATATAATCTTCAGCCTGCATCAAAGTTTTTCTCATTTCAGCTGCTACAGCCATTCTTGTTCTCGGGCTCTTTTTTTGCTCATTGTAAACTCTTTTAGGATTTTCACCAAATGCCGCTTTAATTCCTGCGGGATTTTTGACAATCATTTTATCAACAGTCTTTCCCCGGGTTTTAATTACAAGATTTTCTCCGCCCATAACATTAGCACTTCCCGGGCCAGTCATTGCAGCAGTTATACCACCTTTATAGGCATCCTTTAATCCTTCTTCATTTGGGTTTATTGCATCTATCCCTCTCAGATGGGGAGTTATTGGATCTGACGTTTCATTATAATCGGCTCCTTCCCATCCAACTCCTTCTTCGCTAACACCAAGGTGAGTATGAGCATCTATCATACCTGGTATAACAAATTTACCCTCTGCTTCAATGATTTCTGCATTTTCAGGTATATTAACATTTTCACCTACTTCTTTTATCTTGCCATCTTTTACTAAAATAGTACCTCTTTCAATTTCTCCTCTCTCATCCATAGTCAATATTTTAGCATTTTTAATTGCAAACATTATTTTGCCTCCTTTAAATTAAAATTTGCCTTCAAATAACCAACCTGATGGTCATGATGATTTTTAACAGGTGGTTTAATAAACTTTTTTAACTTTTCTTTTTCTCTGGAATTTAAAACTTCAAGTTGCTCTAAGACCTTCATTACAGAAGGCTTAACTGCCCTGCTTCTGCCATCTCTAACTTTGATTGTTATACCAATTCCTTTTTCTTTGAGACCGATTGAAAAGACTCCTTCTGCCCCACTTTTAGCAACCAATTTATCACCTGCTACCTCAAGTAAACGGGTATTAAAACGTTTTAAACCTCCAACCATCAGGGGATAAGTACTCATACTATCATTTATTCTCCTTGCAGCATCTCTATATTCAGCAGGCATAGTTGAAGGATTGGCCAATCTTGAATAAGCATAAGCCATCCCTGTTAGTGGTAGTCCATATACTACAACACCACAACCATCCTCACCTTTATGTATTTTTTTCAAGGGAAATCCGGTTATTTCACTAATAGTTTTTAATAACATTTTTTGTAAAGGATGGTCTGGCTTTAAGTAAGTATTAAGATCCCATTTATAATACTTACATAAGGCTAAAAGCCCGGCATGCTTGCCAGAACAATTATTATAAATAGGAGAAGGCTCCTTACCCTGTCTCCATAAAGAGCGTGATGTCTCTTTATCTTTTGGAGGATGTATCCCACACTGTAAATATGATTCATCCAAACCAAGTTTTTCTAGAATATTATTAACAACCCTGATGTGCTTTTTTTGCCCGCTATGAGAAGCACAAATCACGGAAAGTTCTCTGTCAGTTAAATTAAATTTTTTAGCTGCCCCCGATGAGACGACCGGTAGAGCCTGAATAGGTTTAGCAGCAGAACGCCAGTAAGTAATTTTTTGACTATCTCCCAGTTCATATAAGACCTTGCCTGAATTATCAACAATGGCAATATCTCCCTGATGAATTGATTCTACAAGATCATTACGATACACAAAAACCATATCTTTAGACAAATTTAAATCCCCCCTGCAATATTTTAACTTCCCCTGTTATTTATTCTATAATTTTTTTATAATTCCTTTAAATAATCAAGATTAAAACAAATTTTTTTATACAGTCCCATGCAAATTAAAACAAACCATTAAAAAAAAAGATTCTCTGGTTACCCAAAGAATCTTTAAAGGTCGATTAGTCCCAGGCTAATCTCAATTGCCTTATCTACTTTTTTTAAAGTATCTTCATTTAAACTGGTTACCTTTCTCTGTAATCTTTTTTTGTCAAGTGTTCTAATTTGTTCTAAAAGAATAACGGAATCTTTATCAAGTTTATTGTTATTACATGATATTTCCACATGAGTCGGTAGTTTAGCTTTATTAATCCTGGAGGTAATTGCCGCTACAATAACTGTAGGACTGTATTTATTACCAATATCATTTTGTATAACTACTACCGGTCTTACTCCACCCTGCTCTGAACCTATCACAGGATTTAAATCCGCATAAAATACATCCCCTCTATTTACTTCCACTGTATTCACACTCCGTTTTATTCACACTTCGCCAGACTTTCTTCATAAAAACAAATAGTTCTGGCTTCACATCTTAATCCTTCATCAGCCAAACTTAAATTTAAATCACCCATTTCCAGATACCCATTCCTCAAACGTTCTCTAATTTGTTGCTTTTTCTTTTTCTGTAAATATAATCTGGTAGCTTCCTGGATGAACTCGTTTCTATCACTATTGCTATGCTGCACAAAACCATCTACTTCCTCTAATAAATTTTGCGGCATCTGAACCGTTACCCTTTTCCCCTTCCCCAAAAAAGACACCCCCAGGCTTTTACTAAGTCAATATTATTATATACAGACCGGTTTAATATTGTCAATATTATATAAAATATTTTGCCATTACTCTACTTATTTATACATTATTAAAAAGAATAAACAAAAGGAAAAAAGAAGATGAGACCCGCTCATTCAGTCTCATCACTGCTTTCTTCCTCTACAAATCCGTTTTCAGCCAATTTTTGATTTAAGGCAGCCATTTTTTTATATCCCTGGATTAACTCCCTGGCAATTCTCTTTTTCTCTTCTTCGCTTAAATCCCGGTCTCTAGAAAGGTCTTCAACCATATTTTCACCTCTTGACTGACTTTTATAATTACTCCTGTTATAAGTATATAACAGCCTTAAATTCCTGTCAACACAGAAATCATAATAATCATTGTTAAGTTATTCCATTTTAATATATTTAAGTATAGATATCTATAATTTGTAATATAACCCCTCTTCTTTTACATAATAGACAAGATCAGAGTAAAGTTGATGACTACTAATTGTCTGACTATCTCCGACCAGAATCAACTTTCTTTTAGCCCTGGTTAAAGAAACATTTAATCTTCTTAAATCTCTAAGAAATCCTATATTTTGTTGAGAATTACTTCGTACAAGAGACAAGACAATCATTTCTTTTTCCCGACCCTGAAAACCATCAACTGTATTAATTTCTAGATTTTCCATATTACTTCGATGTTTTAACAAATCAACCTGATCTTTATAGGGAGTAATAACTGCAATATCTTTTTCATTAAGATTAAGACGAAGAGCCTCATCCAGTATATCAAGTACTATTTCAGCCTCTACCGGATTATCATAAGAATAGGAACCGGGCAAAGACCTCTCTCCTGCTTCCATATTAGCTGTGTCGAGAAAAACTACGGGAATTTCAGGATCAAGTGCCTTATCTGTAAAACATTTTTTATTATCTATTTTTACATTCAGATCAGAAAGGTCATGATCTGCTACTGTATCATCACTTTTTAATCTCCCATCATAAAATTTTTCATTAGAAAAATTCATGATCTTATTATGCATTCTGTACTGCACCTGCAATAATGACCAAAATTCTTTGCCATGAATTTCATAAAGTCTCTCAAACATGGATTTACTGAGGCCTGCTTCTGCAGCTTCCTGATTTAAAACTGTAGGAGGAAGCTGTTTGTGATCACCAATCAAAACTATTTTATCACCCTTTATAAGGGGGATCAAAGCACCCGGTTCAGTGGACTGAGTAGCTTCATCAATTATAATCATATCAAAATCCTGTTTTTGCATTAATTCTGATCCTGAAGTTGAGGTAGTAGCACATACAACTTCGGCACTTTCTATAAGGTCTTTAACCGCTTTATTTTCCAGATGATCAACTCTTTCAAAATAATCATCAATCTTATCCTGCAAATCAAGCCACTTGGCCATTTTTTTCATTTTTGAAGGAGAAACTCCACGTGAACCACGATTTTTCCTGGCATTTTCTCGTATCTGTTTATTGCTCATTCCACGACGGTAACGTCCTCCGGGATGAATATATTTTTCTTGCTCATCTGCCAGTTCATAGGCTTTTTCACGTAATTTCTGAGCCTTAATATATTCATTATGTTCAAGCACCCTGTAATCAAGAGTATGTTTTCTAAGCATGGGGGTTACCCGTACAGGATGTCCAACCCTTAGAACTTCAGTTCCGAGATCTGCCAGCCTTTCAACCAGATTATCAACTGCTATATTGGAATCCGCAGTTGCCAGAACACTCATTCCGTCATTTACCGCCTGATTGGCTATCTCTATAGCTGTCATCGTTTTACCGGTACCGGGAGGGCCCTGTATCAGACAAAAGTCTTTTGCTTGCAAAGCTTTTTGTACAGCTTTTTTCTGTGAATTATTCAAATCAGTATTTACCCAATTAAGATCATCATATTCTCTGTCACTCCACTGCAAATTTTTAT
>CAZSTU010000058.1:0-12548 GCA_964609745.1 uncultured Halanaerobiaceae bacterium | reverse complement strand
AAAAGGATAAAAATGGCAAGGCCCTCTCATCCCTGTCATGCCGGGATAAAAATGGAGCGGACAACGGGAATCGAACCCGCGACCTTCGGCTTGGGAAGCCGACGCTCTACCAACTGAGCTATGTCCGCCTAAATTAATATTATTATACTTTATAGTATTATATCACATGATTTTTATTAAAACAATTTACTTTTTAGTTTAATAAACATAAGTATTAACCAGAATATACATAAAATAATATAATACTCCAAATATCAAAGCCTGTATAATGCTCTTTTTTCTGGCTTCTTTCTTTGTAATTTCACCTTTTCTGCGGTTAAAATAATACATCAAAAAACCAAATACAACAGCAGCCAAAAGAATTCCTATAATCCTATCGATTTTAGTCTCCTCCCTTCTTTGACAATAATTATATAACTAATATATTTAAAATTCAACCTTAAATCCTGCAATAATATTACCAGGATTTACATAGCCATTTTTGTAGTATTTTAATGTAAATTATGATATTATTTGTATGTAAAGTTATTACATGTATATAACTGATAACAGAAAGGAGGAAAAAATGTATAAAAAAATTTACATTTTAATTACTTTAATTATTTTGCTGACAGCAATCTCAACAGGAATCAAAGCAGTAGAACCAACAGATATAAAAAACCACTGGGCCCAGGATTATATTATAAATATGCTGGACCGGGAAATTATGAAAGTAGATGAAAATGGCCATTTCCATCCCGATGAAAATATCAATAGGGGAGAATTTGCTCGGGCGATAGCAAAACTACAGAATTTTAGACCTGATACTAATAATCAATTCTCTGATCTAAAAGATTATCCTGATGCAGGATTAATAAATACTCTTGTAAATAAGGGCATTATTAATGGCTATCCTGATGGTCAATTTAAACCGGAAAAATCTTTAAGTAGAGCTGAACTAATAACTATCCTTATTAAAAGTTTAGGCGTTCAGGAAGAACAAAAAATTATAAACCTTGAAGACGAAGGAATTTTTCAGGATATAGATAATTCCCACTGGGCAGCCAACAATATAAAAATTGCTCACAAACTGAATATTACTTTCAATAATCCCGATAATAAACTACATCCCGACCAAAAAGTAACAAGAGCTGAAGCAACCAGATATCTAGAAAAATCCAATGATTTATCCAATTCAACAGGATATATTACCGATATTTACCCTACTTCCAATAAAATTTCTGTTAATTTACTGGAAGGTGAAAGAAAAATACTGGATATAACTGATGAGACATTAATGGGAAGAAATAATCGAATTGTTTCTATTGATGATATACTGAAAACAGATAAAGTATTTATTATTACAGAAAATGGAAAAACAAAATATTTAAAAGCTTATGGAATGATAACCACACAGGACCTTTCAACAGAAGTCAGCAAAATCACTCAGGGAACATTAGAACCAGAAGATATTGAAAAAATGGCAGAAGGTGACCTGGACTTATTAAGACCCAGGTTAATCGAATTGGCCAGAGACCAATTGGTGAAAGAAGGTCTCAGTGAAAATGAAGTTAAGGCAATTATGAATACTGATTGGGACGAATTAGAACTACTAAGCAAGGACAGACTTTCCGAAGCAGTAGCCATCAGAACAGGACTGCCACTTGTTGTTACCCGGGGGGTACTTGAAGGCGACTGGGATAAAATAAAAACATATGCCCAGGTCGAGGTTGTTCAAAGATTAATTCAGGAAATGCTCAATTCAGAGTTGATTTCATAAATTTACTCTTGAGTTTTGCTGTAATTTATGCTAGAATATTAAACAGTGGATGCCGAAGTGGCGGAACTGGCAGACGCGCCGGATTCAAAATCCGGTGGGCCTTGTGCTCTTATGGGTTCGACTCCCATCTTCGGCACCATTAATATGATAATAATTAAGCCACCTTTTCGGTGGCTTTTTCTTATTTGCAGATATTTAACTCCGGTGGGATTTGCCTGTATTTGCCTGCCGGGTAAAAATCCCTGATTCTCAATCATCAAACACTCTTTCCAGTTCCCAGTTCAAGGTGGTATTAATCTTAATGTCCGGCACCGGAGCAAGATTTGAAACGTCTCCCAAACTTTCATGATAGAGCCTTACATTTTCAGTCATGGTAATATGTCCAGTCAGCTCATCAGCCAGAGTGTCATAAGCCCACCATCTCAAATCATTTCGCGAAGGATACTGAAGTCGATCAAAATTTGTCCTGGAAGCTATTTCTCCCCTGGGACCCATCTGTATAAGCCCACTGACATCAAAAGTTTTTGTATCTCCATCCTCACAATCCTGCCAGGTAGTTGTTTTAATACCAGTCAGTAACATCGGTGATCTGGGTGGGGTTACCAGCACCCTGTATGATTGAGTCCAATCGTAAATTTCAGGAAAATCAAGGACTACACCGGGTTCTCCCATAGCAAAATTAAGATCTCCCGAGTTAAACGCTGTAGGGAAAATACCTTCATCAGGTATATTTTCAATTGTAGGGACCCACTCAACAGCAATAGGATCTTCACTATAATAGTACTCATTACCCAGCTCATCTTCTAACGTTCCCCCGGTAGAATCCTGAGACTCATCACTAATATAATAAATATTACCACTTTCGTCCCCTATAGCTTCAGTCTTTGATAACACTATGGGGGTCAGGTTATATTTTTCTGTTTTCTCATATCGTTCTTCATGTTTTCCCTCTTCACATTTATGCCATTTAAACCACAAAGAATTTTCATTCTGTTCAATATCATAATCAAAATCGGTAATTTCCCAGGAAACCAACTCTCCATTTGGAGCAAGCAATACATCTATTTCATAAGTATAATCCCAGTTACTCTCCCAGCTATGTGCTGCTGTTGTCCAGGGGGTCTCATAATTTGGCTCCCTGCGTGTCTCCGGTGAAGGTCCTCTTGGATTTCTTATACGTTCAAATGAGGCATTTACATCTCTTTTAAATCTCACTTTACCCTGCCATGGTGTGGGTTTTAATCTTTCAATATAAATTCTAATATCACCTGACCCCAGGCCAGGGAAAAGCCCTTTTAGATGATCGGCCATGGCAAACGCCACATCTTGGTAATCAAGAACAAACGAATCCGGTGTTTGGGTCAGAGGATGAGCGCGAATGAGAAATCCATCATCTCTTATCCATTCTGGTTCTCCTCCCGTTTTTAGGGCCATATTAGAATCTTTTTTCGGATAAAAGCTAACTTCAGCCACTCCATTTTCATCAGTCTCGACAATTCTAGCACCAAAATAATCCCATTCTTCAGGCTTTATCTCAACATAATGTTTTAATTGTTCATCATCGGTTTCAACAAGCTGCATCAGTCCCAGTCGTTCATAGTTTATTTTTACCGGTACCTCCGGCTGGGGACCCGGTTCGGGAAATTCAAGATTGGCTAGCTTATCTATCAGCTGCCCTCTTGCCTGTTCCATCGCTCCTCCTGCAGGACCGAGTATCGTGGAGGCTCGTAACCATGGTGCTGCCTGTTCGGAAAAGCTCATAGCTGCCAGCCTGCCAAATTCCACTCTATTAACAGCCTCCGGGGGATCAAAAATAACTGTAACCCTCAGCCGAATTTCTTTACTAAAACGTTCACCATAATTTAGATGATCTCTTAGTCTGATACCCGGTGTGGGTTCTGTGGCATCAGCCTCTATTCTCCTTCCCAGTTCAGCATCATCCGGTAGATAATATATTTCCATTTCAACCTTGTGGGCTAGCATAATGATGGTTCCGTGTAATATATCAAGTATTTTTTCGGGAATATCAATTCTGTTTTTAATCCTACTGAAGGCCTCATCAGTTACATTATCTAAAAACTCTGTTAATGCACTATCAAAAAAATTGTCGAGCCCTTCTCCCAGAGTCCCCAGTATTACTTCCCTGGAACCTCCTGCTGCTTCCACTCTGTTTAATGGAAAAAATAGTAGTTTAGTACTTCTATGCAGTCCACTTTCTACATTATCTCTGGTTAATATAAGTAAATCTAACTGAAGCAATAGAGACTGCAGGGGATCAAGCATTAATGCACTGCGGGGTTTATCTTCTTCTCCCCCCGCCCGCAGGGGAGGTTCAGGCATATTCTCCATTTCTTTTCTCTTTTCCTCTTTCTCTACTTCAACCCATTCCTGTGCCTGTTTAAAAACTTCTATCTGTTCTGTAGCTGTTTCCAATGAGAGGTCAATATCCCTTAGACTATTGATTATACCAATTAATTCACCTATCTGTTGGGCCTGATACAGGGGATCTTCCCACTTATTCCTATCCTTGTCTTTCTTTTGTTCTTCTACTTGTTCCTCACTGATCAACTTTAATTTTTCTTTAGCCTGCTTTATTTCATTTTCTTTTATTTCCTTTATAATATTTTTTTGAGAAATCATATTTTGATATATCTGTTCACTCATTTCATCAAAATGTTCAATTGATTCTGTATCTTCTATTTTCAGAGCTTTATCAGCAGTTTCCAGTATATTTTTTCCGATGTTAAGATTTTTTCTTTCCTCCTGAGAAAGGTCAGGATCAAATTTTCTCTTTTCAATCTCACCAATAGTCTCTGATATTCCTTTTTCTATTTCCTCCAATTCTTCTTCATTTGCAAAAGCGGACAACATGGTACGCAGACTACCGCTTATTGCACCTTCAGCTAATTTATCCTTGTCTTCTTCACTGAGTTCTATATCTTCATGCTCTAACATTTTTTCAATCTCATTATATATACCATATTCATCCTCCCTTCTTTTGCGCATAGTAACCTTCTGATCCTCTGACTCTTCCTCCTCTAATTCTTCTTCCAGCAGATTGAATGGCTGTATTTTACGGTCCCCCAGTTCATCAATCAAACGAATGACAAATCCTCCTGGATCTTCAGGGTTTTCTTCGGCCCATTCCCGGAGAGAACGCATTGCTGTTTCAGTTTCAACTGGATCAATCAAATCTCTAAAACCATCTTCTTTTGTAATTACCAATCCCAGGTCCTGCCAGAGCTGGACCACATTATTGAGAGGAGTATACCTTTTTTCCTTTTCCTGAAAAGCTTCAGCCAGCATGGTGACCTGAAAATCATAAAGATAAAACTCCTCTGAAATATATTCATTACCCTGAAGTACTATCCTGCCCATTTCATCGTGGACCTGGATCTCCAGTAACTCCAGCACTTCATAAATCAGGTCTTCTGTCTGTTGAACTGATTCTGCCTGTTTAAGTTCAGTCGCTATCCGCTGAGCTTCTTCTTCAGAATGCCAGGATTCATAATTTTCTCTGGAACGCCATTCCCAGGCATAACCGATATTAAACATACAAAAAATAAGAACAATACATAAAGTCATAAAACAGATTGATGTCCAAAAAAATAATATTTTAATTATATGTATTAATTGGTTAGACCATTTTTCCCCTGTTAACATTTTCATTTTACTCCTCTCTTCTGAAATTTTAGATATGGTCAACTAAGAAATTCTTAAGCAGGAACATTAATTTAATTATACTTTATTTGTAGAACAAAAATGTTATCTATATTGCTTAATATTTTTTCTTAATTGCTGCATCATCTTCATTCGTGAATCTTATAATGTCTTATCAATACCATCATATAAACCAGGAGCCCGGTTTTGCCGGGCCCTTTTATTTTACACAGGAATTATTAGAATTCTACCGGGAAATATTACATCAGGATCTGAAATGTTATTCAAATTCACTAAAGTATCCACATCTGTGTTATAGCGCTGAGCAATTCTAAATAATGTATCGCCTCTGCTAACAATATATCTTATTGAATTTGCAGGTGGCTCCGGTATCTTTATCGGTAGATTAACTAACTGACCTGCCTGAGGATTCTGCGGTAAACCGGGATTTACCCTTCTAATTTCCGAAACGGAAGTATTATACTCCCGGGCCAAAACTGATAAAGTTTCACCCGGCTGCAGGATATGCTGAGCGTAAACATCTCTGGTCGGTGGTGGTTGCATATCTTCAAGGTCATCAATAATTTCCGTAAGTACTGCTAATTGTCTGGACTGCAAAACTCTTAGATTCTGTACCGATCTCCTTAAACGTCTATCAGTTAAAGAATTTTCCAGCTGTCCGTAAAGAGGCCGTAAAGTTCTCTCCCTTCTGAAAATATTATTGGCAAGTTCCAGGGGATCAGGCATATAACCCCTCCTCTCTTTTATCCTTTATAAGTAAAATATGTTTTAACCCGGCTTTCTGTTAACAAAATCCTTATTCTTCAAGCCAACCATAATACTCAAATCACAGGAATTTAGTTAAAGGTTTTTACCTTTTTTTGTAGAATTATATAAATAAGAATTATTATTTTAATTAATATTTTAAAAAGAGGTGATTTTGCCAAGATGGAAAGATTAATCCTCGTCTCTAATCGCCTGCCTGTTACCGTCAATAAAATCGGCAAAGAAGAATTTGAATTTAGACAAAGCACCGGCGGACTGGCAACCGGCTTATCATCAGTATACAAAAATTATGAAGGTTTCTGGATGGGATGGCCGGGTTTAACCAGTGATGAACTTTCGGAAAAAGAACAGTACAAATTAAAAAATCAATTACAAAAAGAAAAAAATTATCCCCTATTCCTATCACAGAAAGATCTTAATAATTACTATTATGGATTTTGTAATAAAACTCTCTGGCCGTTATTTCATTATTTTACTCAGTATACACGTTATCCTGAAAAATACTGGCAGGCATATAAAAGGGTTAATCTCAAATTTTTTAGAAATTTAAAGGATCATCTAAAAGAAGATGATAATATATGGATTCATGATTATCATCTGATGCTTTTACCGGAAATGATAAGAAGGGAATTTCCCGATGTACGAATAGGTTACTTTCTGCATATTCCCTTTCCTTCCTCAGAAATTTTTCGCCTTCTCCCCTGGAAAGAGGAAATTCTCAAAGGGTTACTTGGATCTGACCTCATTGGTTTTCACACTTATAGTTATGTTAGACATTTTCTTAGCAGTGTTTTAAGAATACTGGGCTATCACAAAGAATTCAATGAAATAAAGCTTGAAAATAGAACTGTAAAAGCCGAATTATTTCCCATGGGAATAGACTATAAAAAATATAGTCAGGCTCCTTTAACTAAAGAAGTAAAAAATGAAATAAAAAACATTAAAAAGCGAACCAATAGTAACCAAATAATCCTTTCAGTAGACAGGATGGACTATACAAAAGGAATCCCGGAAAGATTACGCGGTTTTGATTATTTTTTGGAAAACAATCCTCAATATCAGGGAAAAGTTACAATGATAGTTATTGCTGTTCCGTCACGAACAAAAATTGAAAAATATGAAGAACTTAAAATAGAAGTTAATGAACTTGTGGGAGATATTAATGGGAAATATGGCACTCTGGAATGGACACCAGTTTGGTTTTTATTTAAATCAGTACCCTTTGAAAGATTAACTGCACTTTATAATATGGCTGATGTCTGTCTGGTTACTCCTCTTAGAGATGGAATGAATCTTGTTTCCAAAGAATTTGTAGCTGCTTCACATGATAAAGGAGTGCTCGTACTAAGTGAAATGGCTGGATCATCCTATGAGTTAAGTAAGGCAATTAATATAACTCCAACAAGAAAAGAGGAAATTGGAGAAAGCATTCTTGAGGCCCTTGAAATGAATGAAAATGAACAAAAAGAACGTCTCAATTTAATGAAAAATAGAATTAAAAATTATGATGTAATAAAATGGGCAAATTCATTTATTGAAAAATTGGTTACACTAGAAAAAGAAGAAAGAGCTGAAAAATTTGATACAGAAAAGAAAAGCAAATTCTTAAACACCTTTGAAAATTCAAGTAAACGATTAATAATTTTAGATCACAACACATTTACAAAAAATAATAATTCTTACTTCTTACCCTGGATTGAAAAAATATCTTCCAATCCCAAAAACGATCTTATAATCATGTCCAGAAAAAAACCAAAAACTTTAGAAAAAATTTTTTCAGAAATTGATTGTTATCTTTTCGCTCAATATGGAAAATTCTATTATGATAAAAACTCTTGGAAACAGATAGACCGTAAAGAAGCAACCTGGAAAGAATATATAGAACCTATCATTGAAATGCATAAAGAAAATACTCCCGGAGCACTCATTGAAAATACCACTAATTCTATAAGATGGAACCATAAAGAAGCTGAACCAGAATTATCTAAAATCAGAAAAAGAGAGCTAAAGGAAAATATCTCTTATTTCAGTAATGATTTTAATATTGATATTGTTGATGGCGAAAACTTTCTGGAAATAAAAAGTTCAAGTACTGAATCCTACAATACAATATATAATTTAATTCAAGAAGAGGAATATGATTTTTCACTGTTTCTTGGTAATTTAAGCCGTTATCCGGACATTCACAACTTTTTAACAAAAAAACCCTATATATTTGAAGTCATCTCACAAGACATAAATAATTCTTACAAAATTAATGAACCAAAATCTTTACTTAAATTATTATATAGTAACTAAAATATTACTTTTCTTTAATTTTGCTCATCTTAAGGCATTAAATCTTCTGCAGTATCTAAAACTGCAGAAGATTTAATTATTTTTCAGATCTTAAAACGTGACTAGTTTTACCATAAAGGGGTCTTTTTTGATAATCACTATGAAACAGAGATAATGATTTTTCCCCCATTGGTTCTCCTAAATATTCTCCATATAATTTTTTTATCCAGGGATTTTCATGGGCTGTTCTAATATTTTTGGCCTCATCAGCAGCAAAAAGTGCTTTTCCTCTTTCATTGCCCGCCTCTACCTCCATATACCACTGATCTTTATGACTATATATTGGTTGTCCACCACCTCCAACACAACCGGAAGGACAGGCCATAATTTCCACCAGATGATATTCTACTTCCCCATTTAAAATTTTATCAATCAAGTGTCGGGCATTCCCTAACCCCCGGGCCACAGCAAACTTAAGCAACTCTCCATTCACCTCTAATTCCAGCTCCTGTATGCTATCTCCCCTTATAGCCTTATACTGTACTTTTTTCATTTTTTTACCAGTTAATTTTTCATAAACTGTTCTCAAGGTTGCCTCCATCACTCCCCCACCTGCCCCAAAAATCACACCTGCTCCACTGGCATATCCCATAGGATTATCATATTCTGTTTCAGGTAATTTACTCAAATCCACTCCGACCTGCTTAATCATTTGGCCTAATTCTCTTGTGGTCAAAACAGCATCTACAACCTGTAATTCACCCACCTTCATCTCCGGTCTTTGCGCCTCAAACTTTTTGGCAATACAGGGCATCGTAGAGATACAAAAAATATTTTCAGGATTTATTTCTGCAAGTTCAGCATAATAAGTTTTAGAAAGAGCACCAAACACCTGTTGTGGAGAACGAACAGTTGAAAGATGAGATAACAGGTCAGGATAAAAGTTTTCAGCAAATTTAACCCATCCGGGACAACAGGAGGTAAACTGTGGTAATCTCTTTTTTTCCTTTAAACGATGTATAAACTCTGTTCCTTCTTCCATAACAACAACGTCGGCACCAAAGCAATCATCAAAGACTCTATCAAATCCCAATTTTTTTAGTGCAGTTACAACTTTACCTGTTACCAGAGATCCTATTGACATTCCAAACATTTCTCCTATTGTGGCCCTAATAGAAGGAGCAGTCTGGATGATCACATGTTTTTGACTATCAGCCAGTGCATCCCAGACCAGTTCAGTGTCTTTTCTTTTTTCATGTAGAGCCCCGGTAGGACAGGCCAGAATACATTGACCACAATAAGTACAGGGAGTATCAATCTGACTATCATTCATAGCAGGAGCAGCAAAAGCATTAAAACCTCTTTCATTAACATCATATATACCTGCTGTAACTACTTCTTTGCAAACAGTAATACACCGACGACATAAAATACATTTTTCCGGTTCTCTAACAATTGAAGGTGATAAATCATCTAACTTTATATCACGTTTTGATCCGGTATATTTTAACTTTCTTATATCATATTTTTTAGCAAGACTCTGAAGTTCACAATTTTGGTTGGCAATACATGTCAGACAATCAAAAGGGTGATCTGACAATAACAATTCAATCATTTGTTTTCTCGCTTTGACAACTTCCGGGGTAGAAGTTTTGACTTTCATGCCATTTTTAACTTTTGTTACACAGGCAGGACGAAGTTTAGGATCTCCTTCCACCGAAACGAGACAAACCCGGCAGGCTCCTTCAATATTTATATTTTTCAAATAACAGAGAGTTGGTATTTCAACTCCTATTTCATCTGCAGCATCTAGTATTGTCTTACCTTCTGCCATCTCAACTTTATGTCCATCAATTTCAATATTTACCACCCACACTACCCCTTTCTAGACATCTTTTTTTCATTCTTCAGTTTCGCTGACATCATATTCTTACATACACCAGCCGGACAGATACGATCATGTATATGTAATTCATATTCTTTTCTAAAATATTTGATAGTGCTTAATACCGGATTGGGGGCTGAAAGTCCCAGGCCACAAAGTGATGTTTTTTTAATTAATTTTGATAAATCAAGTAGTTGTTCAATATCCCCCTCTTTACCTCTACCTTCAGTAATTCGATTTAATATTTCCAGCATTCTTTTGGTGCCAATACGACAGGGAGTACACTTACCACAAGACTCAGCCTGAGTAAAATCAAGATAATAACGCGCAATATCCACCATACAGGAATTTTCATCCATGATAACCAGTCCACCGGAACCCATCATAGCACCTTTTTCCAGAAGTGAATCATACTCCAGGGGAAGATCAAGATCTTTTTTTGTCAAAACACCACCTGAAGGACCACCAATTTGAGCAGCTTTAAATTCCTTTCTTTCGCTAGTTCCTCCTCCCAGCTCATAAATTATTGTTCGCAATGTTGTACCAAAGGGAACCTCAATCAAACCACTATTTTTTATATCTCCGGCAAGGGCAAAAACTTTGGTGCCTTTGCTATTTTCCGTTCCATATTGTGCAAACCACTCACTACCATTTAGTATAATGGGAGGAATGTTGGCCAGAGTTTCTACATTATTTATTAGAGTCGGCTTATTCCAGAGACCTTTTTCAGATGGGAAAGGTGGTTTGGGTCTTGGCTCCCCTCTCTGGCCCTGTATAGAGTTAATTAGTGCCGTCTCTTCTCCACAGACAAAAGCACCGGCACCAATTCTTGTTTCTATATCAAAATTAAAATCAGAATCAAATATATTACTACCAAGTGCACCATATTCCCTTGCCTTATTAATAGCATTTTCAAGCCTATTAACAGCAAGTGGATACTCAGCCCTAATATAAACATAGCCCTTATTTGCACCAATAACATAACCAGCAATTACCATGGCTTCTATCACACTGTGGGGATCACCCTCAAGTACACTTCTATCCATAAAGGCTCCTGGATCTCCCTCATCAGCATTACAAATAACATATTTTGTCGCTTTTTCATCATCATATTTAGCATGAGCAGTCATTTCCCATTTTTTTCCAGTTGGAAATCCTCCTCCCCCCCTACCTCGAAGACCTGATCTTTTTATTTCTTTTATAACCCAATCAGGATCTAATTCATGTAAGACCATACTCAAGGCCAGATAACCTTTTCTTTCAACATAGTCTTCAATTCCTATTGGATCAATTTCCCCACAATTGCGAAGTACAATTTTAAGTTGATTTTTAAAATAAGAAATCTGATTATAAGTAACAGCCTTCCTTCCCCCGGGATTCTTATACAACAAATTGGTAATAACTTTGCCCTTTATCAAATGTTCTTTTACAATTTTTGTCACATCTTCAGGAGTTAATTTACAATAAAAAACCCCCTTTTCTCCCACTATCATAATCGGGCCATAATCACAACTACCAATACATCCTGTTTCAATAATTTTATATTTTTCTGATAAATTGTGATTTATTAATTCTTCTTCAAGTCTATTTTTAATCTTTTCTGCCCCTCCTGAAAGACAGGCTGCACCAGAACAAATTAGTAATCTCTTCTTCTTATTCACCCTCGGACTCCCTTCTTTTTATATCTATCAAGTATATTCTCAATCTCATCAACCGTAACTCCTCCATAAATATCATCATTAATAGCAAGTACGGGAGCCAGACTGCAGGCACCACGACATCGTGTCGTTTCAATAACAAATAGACCATCATCTGTAACATCTCCGGGTTCAACATTTAATGTTTTTTTTAACTTATTGAGTATTTTTTCACTCCCCTTAACATAACAGGCAGTACCCATACAGACCTCTATCCTGTATTTACCTCCAGGCTTCATGGAAAATAATGAATAAAAACTAACAACACCGTAAATTTCAGCAAAGGGAATCCCTGTATTTTCAGCAATATATATCAAAATATCACGCGGAAGATATCCATTCAACTCCTGTGTTTGATGAAGTAACTTAATTAATGATCCTTCTTTATTTTTATTTTCCAGAATTAATTGATCTATTTTTTGTAATAGTTTTCTTTTCTGTATTTTACTTATTTTACTGAATAATAATTTATCAGTTTTAAGTT
>CAZSTU010000057.1:0-12733 GCA_964609745.1 uncultured Halanaerobiaceae bacterium | reverse complement strand
CATTTAGGGATATTAAAAGTGCCATCCCAAGAATACTACAATTTGTTGTTATCAGGGGTAAATAAATGCCCAGTGCTTTATATAATACCGTACTGGTCTTGCGGATAAACATGTCGACATACTGAACCATAGAAGCAATCACAATAATAAATGATACATACTGTAAAAATGGTAAATTTAATGCTTCCAGAATAAACGTGTTAATTAACCAGGTAGCAGTTGCCGTAAGTGTCATCACAAAGGTTGTAGCCAGGCCCATACTAAAAGCTGTTTCTACCTGACTGGAAACCCCAAGGAAGGGACATATCCCCAGGAACCTGACTAAAATAAAATTATTAATTAAAACTGTACTGAAAAACAGCAGCAAAACCTGAGTAAATTCTTCCATATTATCTTAACCCTCCCTGCTTATTGCATTCATTATACCAACAAGTATACCTAGACTGATAAAGGCTCCTGCTGGCAATACCATGATTACCATCGGTTCATACCAGCTGCCGAGTAATTCAATCCCAAAAATAGAACCCATACCAAAAAATTCACGAACAGTACTTAATAAAATTAAAATCCAGGTAAAACCGGCTCCCATCCCAAGAGCATCAGCTATAGACCGATGTACTGGGTTTTTAGAAGCAAAAGCTTCCTGCCTCCCCAGTATAAGACAGTTTACTACAATTAGAGGAATAAATAAGCTGAGAGAAGCAGCTATTCCCGGAAAAAATGCTTTTAAAAAATAATCTGTGAAAGTAACAAATGTAGCTATAATTAAAATAAAACTTGGTATTCTAACATCATTGGGTATTAATTTTTTAATTGTAGATATAACTATCTCAGATGATAGTAAAACAAAAGTAGTTGCCAGACCCATGGCCAGACCATTCTGCGCTGTATTGGTTACAGCCAGAGTGGGACACATTCCAATAACAAGTTTAATAATTGGATTTTCCTGCCACAAACCATTCTTAAAGTCAGCCATTAATTGTTTCATCAGTTAGCACCCCCATAAACTGACTCAATATCTGCTACAGCCTCTTCCACAATCTCTGTAACTTTCTCAGATGAAATAGTTGCTCCTGCAATAGCTTCAACCTCATCCGGTTTTTCAGCCTCTCGTTTTATAACTTCATAATCTCCAAAAGGTTTATTTTTAAAATTATTTTTATAGTCATCCTCCGTTATTTTGGCTCCAAGACCTGGCGTTTCTTCATGTTCCAGTATCTTGATACCATAAATCTCCTCAGCCTTAAGGTCAACACCTATCATTAATTCAATTTCACCCTGAAAACCGCTTCCAGATGTGAGCATTGCCACTCCTATTCGAGAATCACTGTTATCATAACCCTCATAAAATGTAGTCCCATTTTTTTCAATCTCTTTATAGCTGTCTGCCTCGGGGAGAACTTCATAAATGGCTTCTTCCCTTGCTTCCGCCTGGTGTCTTTCAATATGAGGAGTGGTCCATTCATATACAAAAGTTAGGATAAATGCTGACACAACACCTATAACAGTTAAAGTAATAACCAATCTGGATATACTTTTATTCATTTAGCTCACCTCTCCCAGAGAGCGCGGTCTTGTATATCTATCAATTAGAGGAACAGCAGTGTTCATCAATAATATTGCATACATAACACCTTCGGGATAACCGCCCCATAATCTAATAATTACAACTAAAATTCCTATACCCGTACCAAAAATCCAGCGTCCCTTTTTAGTAACAGGACTTGTTACCATATCAGTGGCCATATAAAATGCACCTATAATTAGACCGCCGGCAAAAAGGTGAAAAATAGGATCCTGACCAAAAACAAGCATCAGTATAAAAACAGTTGATAAAATTGCAGTGGGAATTCTCCAGTTTAAATAACCCTTATAAATTAAATAGGCAGCACCTATTAATAAAGCAAAAGCAGATGTTTCACCAAGACTGCCACCAATGTTACCAATAAATAAATCCCAGTAATTTGTAGCTACTCCATCCATTTTCATCATATTCAAAGGAGTAGCAGTGGTGCTACCATCCAGAGTCCAGGTTGTCATAAAAACCGGGTAGGCAGCCATAAGAAATGCCCTGCCTATTAATGCAGGATTGAAAGGATTATAACCAAGTCCACCAAATACCTGTTTGCCGAGACCGATGGCCACAGCACTACCCAGTATAACAGCCCAGTATGGCAGTGAAGGCGGAACAACCAGAGCGAGCAAAATACCCGTTAAAACTGCACTACCATCATCAATGGATATTTCCTTGCCTCTAATAGTCTGAAACAAATATTCGGTTACAACAGATCCCGTTATACCGGCCAGAATAAGCAGGACTGCTCTGAATTTAAAAAAGTAAACAGCTGCCAGCATTGCCGGAACCAGGGCCAGGATAACTGACCACATAATTTCTTTAACTGAAGTATCATCTTTAATGTGTGGTGATGGTGATACTATTATTTGATCATTATTCATAACTATCCTCCTTACTCTTCTTTTTTCTTTTCTGCTGCAAGTTTTGCCTGCCCGATCTCTATATTATGAAGAAGAGGTCTATTGGCAGGACATATATAAGAACATGAACCGCATTTTATACAATTCTGGATATTATACTCATCCATCTTATCATACATTTCATATTCGGCATATTCAGCTAATTTAACAGGTACCAGTGACATTGGACAGGAGTCTACACAACGCGCACATTTAATACACGGTTTGGGATCATACTCAACAACTTTTTCCGGTGGTAAAACCAGAACTCCTGAAGTACCTTTTACAATCGGCACACTCACTTCATGCTGAGCATTACCTGTCATGGGACCTCCCAGAACAATTTTGCCGGGTTTACCAACAAATCCACCGGCTTCTTCTATAATGTCTTCTATTCTTGTACCAATAGGACAGATGAAATTTTGAGGATTCTTAATACCGTCACCGGTTACCGTAACAGTTCTCTTTATGAGAGGCATGCCTGTTTTTAAAGTCTCTGCTGCAGCCACAGCAGTAGTTACATTATTTACAACTACCCCCACATCAAGAGGCAATCCTCCTGCAGGCACTTCTCTGTCAAGGGCAGCTTTAATCATCATTTTTTCTCCACCCTGTGGATACTTAGTTTCAAATACTTTAACATCAATGCTGTCTTCAGTTTTAACAACTCTTTTCATGCTCTCTATTGCTTCCGGTTTATTATCCTCAATACCTATAAATCCTTTTTCAACTCCAGAAGCTTTCATTAGTACCTTCATTCCAAATAAGACATCTTCCGGTCTCTCAACCATCATTCTGTGATCAACCGTAAGATAAGGCTCACATTCAGCTCCATTTAAAATAAAGTGATCAATTTCTTTATCCTCCGGAACCGAAAGTTTCACATGAGTTGGAAACATTGCTCCCCCCATACCAACAATTCCTGCTTCTCTTATTTTTTTTCTTATTTCATCAGCACTTAGATCATCAATTGCTCCTCCTTTTTTAATCTCATCGGAAAGAGTATCCCTATCATCTGCTTCAATGATTATTGCAGTTTCTTTTTCACCAGAGGCAGTTAAAACATCCCTGATTCCCTTTACTTCACCTGATACTGAGGCATGAATTGGAGCAGAAACAAAACTATCCGTATCTGCAATTTTTTGCCCCATATCAACTTTATCCCCTTTGTTTACGAGAGGTTTTAGGGGAGCACCAATATGCTGCTGTAAAGGTATTACAACTTCATCAGGCCTCTTAATTTCTTTTAGGGCTTTATCCCTGGTAAGATGTTTATTATAATTAGGATGAATACCCTGTTTAAATGTTAACAAGCTCATTTATTACACCCCTTTTTTGGATAAATTAGGTATAAACACAGCTCAAAATCAAGTGGGACATTATAACCCCGCATCTAAATTACAATCACATATATTATAACTCATATAAGACATAATAACAAGTTTAATAAGCCCCTATAAAATTAAAAAAAATTCCCACTTTTTCAGTGGGTGACAAAAGCACTAAAACCATGTTCCTCTATTTTTTCTTTTAACTCTTCCGCCTCTTTTTTGTCTTCACTGGCTCCCAGTTGTACTTTATAGGGAACACCTTCTGTAATAATAACACTATCAAAACCTTTCTCTGTAATTTCATTTTTTAATGAAAGGGCATTTTCGTATTCCTGGAATGCCCCTACCTGAACGACATATACATCACTCTCTGCTGTAGGAGAAGGTTGTGTTTCTTTTCTCTCTTTATCTTCTGCCTCTTCTCTTTCAGCAGATTCCATTTCAGATTCCACTTCCTGTTTTATTGTCTCCTGCTCATCTTCATTATCATTTACAGTCTCTTCTTCAATGATCCTTTCCTCAGTCAGCTGTTCTTCGCTATTACCCTCACCCGTTACAATTTGTATAAGCCAATTGCCCAGTAAATAGCCAACAAAAACAGCCAAAAGAGCCATTACTATAACCATAGTGGTTAGAGTAATTCTATTTCTCTGTCTATTCATAGACAAAACCCTCCCTCTCTTATATTATTTATTATGTATTTTGCATTGTATTTATACCTAACTGGAGAGAACTCTTTTGGCTTCCGCAATTATATACAGTGACCCTGTAATACACATTGCTTCTTCCGGTTTTAATTTTTCCCTGACAGTTATTATAGCATCCTTTAGATCTGATATAACCTCATAGTCAAACCCCTTTTCATCGGCAATCTCCGCTATCTTTTTAGTGCTCATTGCTCTTTTGAAGTTTAATTTTGTAATTATTAATTTATATTCAGAAGTGAGATTTTGCAGTTTGCCGAGCATTTTTTCTATATTTTTATCTGCAAGAACAGCAATAATCAAATATAAAAAATCTTTATTCTTAAGCTGTTCTGCAATAAAATAAATGAAGTTTTCAAAAGACTCCGGATTATGGGCACCATCCAATAGAATAAGCGGTTTTTTTTGTATTACCTCCATTCTACCGGGCCAGTTGACTGTCTTCAAACCATCTCTGATTGCGTTTTCACCTACAGGATAATCATCCTGTAGGCTGTTAATTACAGCCAGTGAGAGGACAGCATTTCGGATTTGGTAATCCCCCAGTAAACTAATTTTATAGTTTCTATTTTTTCCTCCATCTTGTTTTATCCGGAATATCTGACCACTTAAATCAGCAGTTTTTTTCTCAAAATCATAGCTTTCATCTATCTGTATTACTTCAGCTTTTTTATCCTGTGCAACCTTTTTTATTACAGCAAGGGCCTCTTTATCTCTTACAGCAGTAAAAACTCTAGAACCCTTTTTAATTATACCAGCTTTTTCTCCAGCTATTTTGGCTAAAGTATTCCCAAGAATACTGGTATGTTCCAGGCTAATTGAAGTAATTACTGCTGCCAGAGGATTACTGACTACATTTGTGGCATCAAATCTACCACCAAGTCCTACTTCCAGAAGTGTAATATCAACTTTTTGAGAGGCGAAATACAGTATAGCTATAGCTGTAATCAATTCAAAATAGCTTGGCTTTCCAATAGACTCATCTTCTTTTATCTTATCTACGATAGGAGCTAAATCTTCTATCAGTTCACCTAATTCCTGATCAGTAATTTTTTGGTCATTGATGGTTATTCTTTCATTAAAATCAATTAAATGAGGAGAAGTAT
Organism: uncultured Halanaerobiaceae bacterium; assembly: GCA_964609745.1. GTDB lineage: Bacteria > Bacillota > Halanaerobiia > Halanaerobiales > DATFIM01 > CAZSTU01. Next base: position 7,117 of record CAZSTU010000057.1, on the reverse strand, counting down.
AAACACCAACCCTGTAGCCAGCATTTTTATAAATATTTTTCATTATATTGACTGTTGAGCCCTTACCATTAGATCCTGCCACATGGATCACAGGAAGATCACCTTCGGGATGTCCAAAAGGTTTTAACAGGGCCTTTACTCTTGATAATCCGGGTTGAAAACCACCCTTATTACCAAACTTATCAAAACTATTTATATACTGATGGGGATCCACTTCATCACATCCTTTCCCGTATTATTTGCATATTCTGCAATATTTTAATAAAATAATATTAAAATAAAATATCGTAGGAGGGTATAAATGATTACATTTTTTGTTCCTTTACTGTCTTTATTTATCGCACAAATTATTAAAATTTTTACTGCAAAACCCTTTGCCATTACAAGAATTGTAGGGTCAGGTGGGATGCCCAGTTCACATGCAGCTTTTGTATCTTCTTTAAGTACTTTAATCGGACTCAGACATGGTTTTAATTCTGATTTATTTGCAGTGGTAGCAATTTTTTCTCTAATAATCATTTACGATGCCGGCGGAGTTCGCAGAGCTGTAGGCAAACAGGCGAATGTTTTAAATCACCTGCTGCAAAATCTGGATTTGAGCAAACTTGATCAGGAAAAAAAATTTATACGAGAAGACCTCAGAGAGCTCATCGGTCACACTCCATATGAAGTATTAGTCGGCACAGCTCTGGGAGTTATACTTGCAGTAATCTTTCAATTATATTTATTATAATTTTCCTTTATTTCTTTTTTAAGGTAATCTATTGCACTCTGACGGTCTTTTACAATACCCTGCATCTGAGCCCTATGTAACTTTTCCTTTAATTCACCTATATATGGGCCTTCCTCCAGCCCAAATACGGTCATTATTTCTTTTCCATCAAGCAATATATTTTGCCTTTCTTCATCCCATCTACGGTAATTAAGCAATAATTTTTTAATAAACGATTTATATTTATCAATTTCTTCATATGGCCCATTTAATCTGCGGGTACTGATAACATCAGCTGCTGACAGCAGACATACTGCAGGTGTCCTGTTTTTTGCCTTTCTGAAAAAACGATAAATAGCTTTATTTGATATTTTTTGATTATTAAATAATTGCAGGGGATACATGTGTAATTTTATTAAATCAGATATAAATTTAATATCTTTTCCAGAAAATCTTAATTCTTTAAGATGGTTTTCCATAATCTCTGCACCACGCTCAGGATGACGTGGAAAACTAATCCTACCACCTGTTTTTTGCTGTGTTTTAACTTTACCTATATCATGAAAAAGAGCGGCAACCCTCAGATTTGTTAATTCACCGGATAGATCAACTTTTAGTTCTTTTAAATTAAGTAAATCTTTATTTAAAATTTTATCCAGTTCTTTTAATAACAATTTGCTGTGTGTCCAGATATCTTCCTTATGGTAATAACATTTTCCCATTTTTTTCATCTCATTTATCTCGGGTATTAGCACAGATAATAGTCCAAGTTCATCTTCCAAAAAATCTATAAACTCAATACTACGGAAATTTTCCAGAATTATATTAAGCTCTTCATTGATTCTCTCGCCACTCACATCCTGCAGGTGTGTTTTATCCCTTAAAATCTGTAATCTTGTATCCGATGTTAAGGCAAAATTGAGCAAAAACTTAAATCTAACCGCCCTGAGAAGACGCAGGGGGTCATCAACAAATACGTTTTTATTGAGTATTCTTATCTTTTTGTTTTTAATATCTTTTATACCTTTATAGGGATCTATTATTTTACTCTTATTAATAGTGATTTTATTATTATATTTATTTTCTTCAAAAAAGAGAGGAAAAGCGAGTGCATTACAGGTGAAATCACGTTTGGATAAATCCTCTATTATCGATCTGCCCCTAAGCTGGTTATAATCAAATTCCTTTATATCCACAATAACCCGAAAAACTCCTCTTTTGCTGTCCAGGGTAAAACGATCTCCATTAAACCTCCGGGAAAATTCTTTACTTATTTTTTTAATTTGACTAATATCACCTTTTAATACCAGATCAAAATCTCTGACTTCTTTATCCAAAAGTTTATCTCTTACTGCTCCTCCCACTATATAAACTGGAATTTTATAAATTACCGCCAGCTCAGAAATTGTTCTTAAATATTTTATCACTTTTTACTCATCCTGATCCAGAAATTTTTGTATTTCGACAAGATAACCATCAAAATCTCTGACAAAAAAGTGATAAATATTAAAATCGGGGTTTTTAGCAGGTTCTTTTTCAATTTCCAGTTCTTCTTTTTTTAGTTGATTAAAAGCACCATCAACATCTGAACTCAGTAAAGTAATAATTGGACCTCTTTTACCCTGTTTTAATTCGAGGTGATTACAAAAACCTATTTTACCTCCACCGGGCACTTCAAATATCAAACAACTTCCCTGATCTTTGTAAAGATTTAGGCCCAAAATCTCCCCGTAAAACTCATTTACTTTCTTTAAATTCTTCGTTCCCAAAAAAACAATACTTCCGGTCCACTCCATACAAAATACCCCCCTATTTTAAGATATTTCAACCTTTATTCTGTCACCCTCTTTAACTTCCCGGGTAAAATCAGCTGGTTCACCGTTAATGTATAAACTCATGTCTTCTTTCATCTTATCTGATAAATTATAATTTATATATGAAAAAACATTACTGATTTTTAGTTTTGAAGATTCATTTATTATATTATCTCCGGGCTTAATTACATAATCGGGATCCACTTTCCTGCCATTACATTTTATTTGACCCATACTGGCGGGTATTTCTAAATGACTGCCATTAAATACAAGACCAATTTTATCTTTTTCTTTATTTATATTACATATATCCGCTATAGTTATCTCAGTTTTTTCATTTTCTTTAACCTCAAGATCCAGATCATCTTCCAGGGGTCTTTCAGTATCTATTAACCTTCCCTTTTCCCGCACAATATAATGAGAAACAGGAACTTTTTTATTATCACCATTTAAAGTGAAATTAATAAATTCATTATTTATCATATCAGCATCAACTTCAAATAGTTGAGCCAGACCCTCCCCAATGGTCTCCGGTATAAAATGTTCAATTTCTGCCCCATCTTTTATCGGTTTTTCGGGGTCAACCAGTTTGTTATTCTGATAGACTTCTGCCCTAATCTGTACAGGATTTCCATTAACTGTTATATTATAATTTTTAAAAAACTTTTGAGGAAGGATCTCTTTGATTTTTGCCTCAGCATCCTTTCCTTTTTCACCGGGTATAAATTTAATATTATCTCCTTTTTTTACTTCTGTTTCCAGATCAACATCTTCACCATTTAATTTAACCTTCCCCGGTTTACCCAGAGTACCTGCTATACTTTTTAATTCACCATTAACAGTACATGTTAGACCCCGGCCCGGTTTTGGATTTAATTTTTTTACATCCAGATCAGCACTTAATAATACATCAGAGATAGTAGTTTCATCAAGACTAAATACCTGAACCGGGTTATCATTTACTTCAACTTCAATAAATAATGAACGGGAAGAAGTCTTCAGCCCATTGACCGCTATTGCGATCGGGGTCAGGGACTGACTGCCACTAAGTTCTTTAATTTCTCCTTCAACTTTATCCAGGTCTTCAGTGCCTCTCACGCCAATTCTATCCATTGGTATTTCAAGCTGTTTGGCCAGTTCTTCCGGTAAAAACGGGGTGAGACTGCCCCCACCAATACATATCACTGCCTGAGGAGATCCCCTGTTAATATTTAGTATTTCTTTGGTTACAAGTGATGCCAGTTTTTTTACCTCTGGTCTTATAGCTTCTAGAGCTTCTTCCTTTTTTATTGATATTTCTTTGCCCAGTATATTGCGAGTTTTAATTATTTTTTTATCTTTAATTTCTTTTTTAACTCTTTCAGCTTTATTATATTCAAGCATATAATGTTCTGCCAGAGATTCAGTTATTTCATCCCCTGCTACAGGCACCATAGCATAACCGATCATGGAGCCTCCTTTTGTCAGGGCTATATCAGCTGTTCCCGCACCAATGTCAACCAAAGCAAGATTAAAACTGGACATATTACGCGGAATGACAAGATCAGCAGCTGCAATGGGTTCCAGGGTCAATTGGTGTATATCAAGATCACATTTATTCATTACTGATAATAGTGAGTCTATTACTATTCTGGGCAGGAAAGTAGCCACAAGTTTGACAGAAATTGACTTACCCCTCTGACCGGTAAGATTTTTTAAAAATATGTTATCAAGTTTATATTCGATCACACTATAACCCACAAAATGATAATCAGCAGGTAAATTATTATTATTATTTTCTTCTGCCAGCATTCTCTGTGCTTTTTGTATACCACTGTATTCCAGTCTCTTTATATCTTTTTCCTCTATATATTTTTTTGCTTCAAAATTAAGGCTATCTTCAACTGTAATAGTCTTTAAAGCTCTACCGGCTGCTGCAGCAGTAACCTCTCTCAGTCTAATATCACAGCTTTTTTCCAGACGTGATTTGACACCATCTACTTCCTGAGCCACCCGGGTGACATTATGTATCTGTCCGTCAAGCATGGCTCTTGTCTCATGTTCGAGGACCTCTACTGCTTTTATTTGATATATATCTTCTGTAGATTCCAAAATTATACCAACTACAGTCCTGGTCCCTATATCAAGAGCAAAAACATAATCATTTTTATTCAAGCGGTCTCACCCCTTTTTAAAAAAGGCAGACAGACTTTTCAGCCTGTCCACCTGTTAAAACTTTTTACAGCTCATTTTTAACCTTTTCAACTACTTTGCTGGCTGTAAAGCCAAATTCTTCTCCAACTTCTTCACCCGGAGCACTGCAACCAAAATCTTCAACACTTAGTATTAGGTCTTCAGAATCTAACAATTGATACCATCCCTGACCGACACCTGCTTCCAGTAAAACTCTTAAACATTCTCCACCACCAATTAAATCGTTTATATAATTACTATCATTTTGCACAAATTTTTTCCTATCAGCAATAGATACAACCCTGCAATTTATATCTTCTTTTTCCAGGAGCTCTGTAGCCTCTACCGCCAGAGAGACTTCACTACCACTTGCCATAAAGACAACATCTGTCTTTTCAGAACGGCTTCCCTTCAGTAAATAACCACCTCTGTCCCAATCTTCAAGACCCTGCACTTTATTCAATAAAGGTAGGTTCTGCCTTGTTAAAACAAGGGCAACAGGACCTTCCCTGTATTCCAGGGCTGTCATCCAGGCAGCTCTTGTTTCTTCTTCATCTGCCGGACGCAGTACTTTTAGATTTGGTATAAGTCTTAAAGATTCCAGCTGTTCTACAGGTTGATGAGTTGGGCCATCTTCTCCAATAAATATTGAATCATGGGTAAAGATATAGATAATTGGTAGTTCCATCAATGATGCCATTCTTATTGCCGGCCTCATATAATCTGAAAAGACAAGGAATGTAGCCACATAGGGCCTCAATCCGCCATGACAGCTAATACCATTAGCAATTGCACCCATTGCATGTTCTCTAACACCAAACCTAATATTTCGTCCTCCAAAATTATCCGGTTGAATTTCATCATATTTATCCAGATAAGTTTTATTGGATGGTGCTAGATCTGCAGATCCTCCAATCAAATAGGGAAGATGATCAGCTATTTCTTTTAAAACAGCTCCACCGGCTTTTCTCGTAGCAGTGGGAGTGTCAATATCCACTGAAAAGACATCTGATTCAAGACTTGCAGGAATGACCATTTCACGTGCATTTTCCCATTCCTGCAGTAGTTCTGGATTTTTATCTCCCCATTTTTTGAATTTTTCTTCCCACTTTTCTTTTTCTGACTTTAATTTTTCTTTCTGTTCTTCAAAAAATTCTTCTACAGATGCAGAAACATAAAATTCTTTATCAGGTGGCAGATCATAATTTTCTTTTAATCCTCTAATTTCTTCTTTGCCCAGCGGTGCTCCATGGGCGCCACTATCATCTTCCATATCAGGGGCACCATGAGCTATATGTGTTCTGGCCATTATTAATGTAGGTTTGTTGTCAACCTTTTTAGCTTCTTCAATTGCTTCTCGTAATTCAGATATATCGTGACCATCTACATTTTCAATTACCTGCCAGTTATAAGCACGGTATCTATCGGCTACTGACTCAGTGAAGGTAATATCTGTTTTTCCTTCTATGGAAACTCTATTATCATCATAAAATACAATTAACTTACCCAGACCAAGATGTCCGGCAAATGAAGAGGCCTCTGAAGTAATACCTTCCATCATACAGCCATCTCCAGCAAGTACATAGGTATAGTGATTCACTATTTTTTCAGATTCTGTATTAAATTTTTCTGCCAGATTGCGTTCTGCCAATGCCATGCCTACTGCATTGGCCAATCCCTGTCCTAGAGGACCGGTAGTCGTTTCAATTCCCGGTGTTTCTCTATATTCCGGATGTCCCGGTGTTTTAGAATGCAGCTGTCTGAAATTTTTTAAATCATCCATAGTCAGATCATAACCACTGAGATATAAAAGTGAATATAAAAGCATTGATCCATGACCGGCCGAAAGAACAAATCGGTCCCTGTCAGGCCATTCCGGATCATCAGGATCATGTTTCATAACTTCTCCAAACAACAAAGTACCGATTTCAGCAGCACCTATAGGCATCCCCGGATGTCCGGAATTGGCCCTTTCCACAGCATCTGCTGATAAACCTTTAACAATATTGGCAGCTTCCTGTAACATTTTCATCCCTCCAGTATGTATTTCTTTTTAATTATTTTTTTGAGTCAAAACTTTTTTTATCTCTTTTTCATTGAATTTATATTTTTTTCCACAAAAATGACATTTGATTTCTACCTTACCCTGTTTTTGCAGTGTCTGCTTTAATTCTTTGTCTCCCAGGCTGACCATAATATCTTTTATCATTTCTTTATTACACTGACACTTAAATTTAACTTCTTTTGAACTTAAAATGCGATAATCAAAATCCCCAAGTATTTTGCCCATTAAATCTTTAGCTGTCAAGCCATTATCTATTAGGGGACTGGGAGATTTAATAATTGCTAAATTTTTTTCCAGTTTTTGTATGGTTTTTTCTTCTGCTTCAGGCATTAACTGTATAATGAAGCCACCAGC
>CAZSTU010000056.1:0-12738 GCA_964609745.1 uncultured Halanaerobiaceae bacterium | reverse complement strand
AGATAAATTTTTATATTTTAATATAACATAAATTAGAAAATGAATATTAAAATATATATTATGTGGAGGTTGTTATTTATGAAAATTGAAATTAATAAAGCTAATGTTAAAGAATTGGCCAGTATTAAAGGGATAGGGGATAAAAAAGCTGCTGAGATTATAACATATAGACAAAAAAATGGTTTTTTTCAAGAGAAGAAAGATATAAAGAATGTAAAAGGAATTGGAGAGATTATGTATCATAAATTTAAAGATAATATTAAGGTTGAAAATTTAGTGTATATTGAATTTAAGCCTTTAAATTACAATATTTCAGAAATAAATGAAGTTCACCTGGTTGGAACAATGAATAACTGGGATCCAGCAAATAAAAATTATTCATTGCAGAAAAAAAGAGATGACTATTGGGCAGGATATTTTCCGTTAGAAGATGGTGAAGAGTATAAAATTATGTATGATAGTGAAACCTGGGAAAAAGATAAATATGTTGGAGATTTTGATGGACAAAATTTTGTAGTTGAAAAGTAAAGAATTGATATTTATATTTTAATCTGTTAGTATTAATTGAAAGCTTTCCTTTTTGTGGTTGTTTGGATACAAACATTTTATAAAAAAGGGGGCTTTCTTTCTATATTTTTAATAAAAATCTCCAAAACTTATTTTATACTAAGTTGTCAATAAAAATGAACATATTAAAATCATAGACAAAATACTTAACATATTAAGAGGTGAAGAAATATTAATAACAGGAAAAAAGGAATTTCTTTGATATTACTTTCATCATTAGCATTTGCATTAATGGCTGCCACAGTAAAATTTTTAGGAAATATGCCTATTTCAGAAAAAATATTTTTCCGTAATATTTTTGGTGCAGTAATCGTTTTTAATATTATAAGAAAAAGAGGAGAATCATTGAAGGTCAGTAATAAAAAATTTTTATTTCTCCGTCTTATTACTGGTTTGTTAGGTATGGTTAGTTATTATTATGCTCTGGAAAGAATTTATCTTTCTGATGCAGTTATTTTACATAAAATGGCTCCTTTTTTTGTTATAATTTTTGCAGCAGTATTTTTAGGAGAAAAGATCAAAAATTATCAATATATAGCTCTGGCACTGGCGGTTGCTGGAGCAATTATGGTTATAAAACCGCGTTTTGATTCATCAGTAATTCCTTCAATTATTGCTTTGGGGTCTGCTTTTTTTTCGGGTATATCGTATACTACAATTAGATATCTAAAAAAATATGATTCACCTCAGGTTATAGTTTTTTATTTTTTATCATTTTTGGCTATTATAATGCTTCCGGTAATGCTTGCAGGTAATTTTGTTATGCCCACACCCCAGCAATGGCTTGGTTTGTTACTATTAGGGATTTTTGGTACAGCAGGTCAGCTTTTAATGACAAATGCTTATCATTTTGCTCCTGCAGGTGAATTATCAATTTATACCTATGCCAATATAATATTTTCTACAATAATTGGACTTATTATTTGGACTGAAATACCTGATATATTAAGCATTTCAGGGGGAGCACTTATTATTCTTGCTGGTGTTATAAATTATAAGTCAAAATCTATTACTGAAAGTATAAATATAAATCCTGGGTAAATTAATGAAATGAGTTGTAAGTGAGGATACTTGCAAAATTCACTTGACAGGCATAATTTATTGTGTTAAACTACTAAACAATAATCAAATAGTTCAAATTCAGTGAGCGGGAAGAGTAGCTGCTGTGGTCTGATTACAGAGAGCCGACGTAGCTGAGAGTTCGGTATCAAATCCGGTAGTGAATGGCCCCGTTAGAAGCAAAAGGGAAATCCTTAATGGAGAGTATCTTGTGCCGGCTCTGTCCGTTAAAAACAGCGGGAAATCATAGTTGTGTGGTTTTCCGGTGAGTGAGTTGACTCTGTCAATTAATTAGGGTGGCACCACGGAATAATTAACCTTTCGTCCCTTTTTTGGGATTGAAAGGTTTTTTTATTTAACCGGGTGTCACTTTTTTATATTTTAGTGAGGGGGAAAAACAATGTATGATTTGAAAGTAGTTGTAGAAGAAATAAAGGGTTTTTGTGATTTGCCAATGGAAACAGGAGATTATTTTGAAGTTAAAGGTGGTAAACTTATGCTTCCCGAAGGTAAGCATATCTGTATCTGGGCCCTGCAGAGTTTAATGTCTTTTATACCTGCCAAACAGAGAAAAGTTGATGAAGAAAATGACTGGATTCCCCATACGAAGAGGTTAACCTGTCCCGATCCGGAAGGACGGGTAATATTTCGCATAGATAGAATGGATCCGGTGACAGGAAAAAAAATTGATGAAACTGAAGAGAGGCCACCTCGTATTCTGGTGGATGAAGAAAAATGCACGGGCTGCAGGACATGTGAAACAATCTGTAGTTTTGAGCATAGCGGTAGTTTTACTCCAGTGAATTCCAGAATAAAGGTTAAAAAAATTGAAGAAGAAGGCAAAGATATTCCCAATATTTGTCGTCAGTGTGGTGATGCTCCCTGTGTGAAAGCCTGTCCTGTAGATGCTTTGAAAAGGGATAGAGAGACAAAAGCAATAATTGTTGATCAAAAAAAATGTATTGGCTGCAAACAATGTGCTGAAGCCTGTCCTTTTGATGCCATAAACTTTATAGAAAGAAAAGATACTCCTTTAATTTGTGATCTTTGTGGTGGACAGGTAGAATGTGTCACTAAATGCCCGACTCAAGCCTTAAAATATGATAAGGGAGGAGAGAATTAAAAATGAATTATGGATACTGTGGTATGGCAGCAAGAATTGATCTTTCTGCGGGTTCTGTAAAAAAGGAGAGGCTATCAGAAGAATTTTTGCAGGAGTATCTGGGGGGAAGGGGGTTTAATGTTCGCCGGCTTTATGATGAGGTGCCACCTGAAGTTGATCCTTTAGGTGAGGATAATAAGATGTTTATTGCAGTCGGTCCCCTGACAGGAACCCTTTTTCCCGGAGGAGCAAGGGTTAACTTTACGGCAAAATCACCACAAACGGGAATTCTTGGTGATTCCAACACGGGTGGGTTTTTTGGTCCTGAACTGAAGTTTGCCGGTTTTGATCAGGTGATAATTGAAGGAAAGGCAGAAGACTTATCCTATATTTATATAAAAAATGGCCGTGTTGAAATTCGTAAGGCTGAACATTTGAAAGGAAAAGATGTATTTGAGACACAGAAATTAATAAAAAAAGAAATTAATGATTTGCGCACCCAGGTTGCCTGTATTGGACCGGCGGCAGAAAATGGGGTAAAATACTCCGGTATTTTTTGTAATAAGGTGAGGGCTGCTGCCAGAACAGGTATGGGGCTGGTAATGGCTTCTAAAAATATAAAGGCTATTGCAGTCAGGGGTACCCGGGATTTGGGGGCCTTTGAGCCACAAAAATTCAAAAATATGATTGACAGATTGGATAGACAGGTAAGGGAACATCAGGAATATGAAATCAGAACAAGACTGGGCACAACTCAGCTGGTTTCTTCGTTGAATGAAAAAGGCTGTCTGGCTACCAGGCACTTTCAAACAGGATATTTTGCTGAGGCAGATAAGGTGAGTGGTGAATATCTGGAAAAAAAATATAAAAAGAAGGAAAAGGGATGTTTCAGCTGTACCATTCCCTGCAGCAGATTTTTTGAGATTGATGAAGGGAAACATAAGGATTTGAAAAGTGAAGGTCCGGAGTTTGAAGGATTAGCTGGATTTTCTTCCCGGGTGGGAGTTGATAGTATTGAAGATTCACTGAAAGCTGTTGATATGTGTAATCGGTATGGGATGGATGTGATTTCTACCTCAGAATGTATTTCTCTGGCCATGGAGTTATATGAAAAAGGTATTTTAAAAAGGGTTGATGCTGATGGTCTGGAGCTGAACTGGGGTAACAGTGAGGCTGTCTTTGAGCTAATAGAAAAAATAAAAAACAGGGAGGGTTTTGGTGATCTTTTGGCTGATGGTTCTCATAAAGCAGCAAAAAGAATTGCAAAATTATCCGGAAAAAATCCTGAGTTATCTAAACTGGCCATGCAGGTTAAGGGACTGGAGATATTTCAGGCTGATCCCAGGGGGATCAAGGGGTATGCCCTTGGTCTGGCTGTGGCCACCAGGGGAGGAGATCACCTGCGCAGTGAACCCTGGTTTGAATTTACAGAAAATCCGGAGGAAGGAAAAAGAAGATTTGGAATCCCGGAATCGGCTTTCAGACTGGAATATAAAGGCAAAGGAAAAGTAGTAAAGTTTTATGAAGAGAGGTGTATGCTGGCTGACTGTCTGGAGGTCTGCAAAAATACTTTAGTTAATATGGAGATATTATCATTTACAGATACAGCTTCTCTTCTAACCTTTTTAAGTGGAATTGATTTTAGTGAAAAGAGAATAAAAAGATCTGCTGAAAAAATTATGAATCTGGAAAGAGCCTATATTGTTCGTGAAGGTATCAGAAGGAAGGATGATGTATTACCCGAACGTTTTTTAAAAGAACCTCTGCCTGAGGAATGCGGGGAATCAGCCGGAAGTGTAGTGGAATTAAAGCCCATGCTGGATGAGTATTATCACTCCCGGGGCTGGGATGTGAAAACTGGTGTTCCCGGGAAAGAAAAATTACAAGAACTGGGACTGGGAGATATAGTCAAGGAATTTAGAAAAAGAAATATTTTTAAAAAAGAAGAGAGGAGCGAGTAAAATATGGATAGTATTAAGGAAAATAAATTAAGTTTTTACGGAGGCCGTTATATGGTTTTTGTTCCGATAATGCTGGCTTTAATAGGGTTGATGTATATAGCTCAACAAAATGCTGATATTCCTGCCTACTGGGTGGTTTTCTTACTCCCTATGATAGCTATTATGCCTTTTGCCAGGGATAAAAAGAAATATTCTGAAATAATTATCAGGGGATTTAGGTCAGAAGTGGCCATGGTGCTGGTGGCAGCGGTGATTATGGCCGGTATCTCCGGAGTTATTTTAAATGAAAGTGGTTTGGTTCAGACCCTGGCTGCATATCTGGTACAATTTAATCTGAGTGGGGACAGCTTTGTAGTAGCAGCATTTGTCTTGACCTGTATTGTGACCTTTTCGACCGGTACTTCTGTTGGTTCTATTTTTGTTGTGGGACCAATTCTTTATCCGGTAGGTTATCTTCTGGGTAGCTATCCTCCACTTTTGATAGGAGCAATAGTTTCTGGCGGAGCTTTTGGTGATAATCTTTCTCCTGTATCTGATACAACGATAGCTTCTGCGGCTACTCAGGAAATGGATCTGGGTGGTGTAGTTAGAAGTAGATTGAAATACTCCCTTCCAGCTGCTTTTATTACTCTCATAATTTATATCTTTAGTGGCGGAGGAGGAGAGGCTGCAGGTGGAATTAATGAATATGTAGGTACGCCCCGGCCACTTGCATTACTATTTTTACTGGTACCTGCTGTTATTATCTATTTTTGTTTCAAACAGCGGCATTTGCTGGAAGCTCTGAGTTATGGGATTATTACCGGACTTGGTTTGGGATTATTAACCGGACTTATTGAAGCTACTCAGATTATTTTTGTACCGGAAAAGTTTGAAGCAGGAGGAATTATTCTGGAGGGTATTCAAAATGCTGTGCCCACAGTAATTCTGGTTTTAATTCTCTTTGCCCAGATAAATTTATTAAAAGAAGGAGGGGGAATCGAAATCATAATGGAAAAGATGGGAGGTTTTGTCCGGGGGGTAAAGACAGCTGAACTATCAATAATCTCCCTTTTGATGTCTTTAAATGTGGTAACAGGTTTAAACACAGCGGCTATAATTGGCACGGGGGAAATAGCCAAAAAAATGGGTAAAAAGTATAAAATAAGTGGCTATAGAAGAGCCAACCTGCTTGATTGTGCTGGAACGACTTTAAATTATCTTTTGCCATATATGGTACCTGTTGTCGTGGGATCTATGATGAGTACTATGTTTGCTCCTGTAGAAGATGCAGTACAGGTAACAACTATGCAGGTGGTAACACATCAGTATTATCCCTGGGTGATGTTAGTGATTTTACTTTTATCAGTCTTTACTGGGTATGGTCGGACATTTGTAGCAGATGATGTGGCCTAATCATATTTGCATCTACTCCTGAAAACATGATATTATAATAACTAAAATAGGAGTGAAAAAAGTGAAGGTAATGATTATTGACGGTCTTGGTGGTGGATTGGGAAGCCAGATCACAGAGAAATTAAATGCAAATAAAAGATCTTCCAACATAGAGATTATAGCACTGGGCACGAATGCTCAGGCTACTTCTCGTATGATTAATGCTGGAGCAGATAATGGTGCAACCGGTGAAAATTCTTTTAAAGTTCTTTGTGCCAGGGCAGATATTATACTTGGTCCCCTGGGAATTATTATGCCCCATGCGATGAAGGGGGAGATAACGCCTGCCATGGCTGAAGCCGTGGGTATTAGTAAGGCTAAAAAATTTCTACTGGGAATTAAACAACCTCATTTAAAGTTAATTGGAGTAAAAGATATTTCTTTGAACAAAATGATTGAAGAAATGGTAGAAAAAGTTATACAGATTTTAAATGACTAAAATTATTTTTTACTTTCAATTAAAGAAATCGACCACGAAGGTCTTCCCATTAAGCGGAAGGCCTTAATTTTTTTGATAATTTTAATTCAAAGGGAGGAGATTAATATTAAAACCAGAAAAGTAGTTTATATGGCAGTGCTGGTGGCTTTAGGTATTGTAATACCCATGGCTTTTCACTATCTCGGAACTGGACTTGGTCCCATTTTTTTGCCAATGCATTTACCTGTTTTTCTGGGGGGTGTTCTGCTTGGACCTGGAGCAGGGTTAATTGTTGGCATAATAACTCCTTTATTAAACAGTGTTTTGACCGGTATGCCGCCTTTAATACCAATGTTGCCCATTATGGCAGTTGAATTAGCTGTTTATGGTCTGGTACTGGGTTACTTCTTTAAAAGATTGCAGGTCAATATTTATTTAAGCCTTATTATAACTATGTTAATGGGTAGAATTGGTGCAGGACTGGTAGTCTGGATAATTGTTCATGGTTTTGGTTTTGCGCGTCTCCCTTCCAACCCGTTTATATATATATGGGGAACAATTACTACCGGGCTCCCCGGAATCATAATTCAATTAGTTTTAATTCCTTTTATATTAAATTATTTGAAGAGTTCTGGAAAGGTGGGATTGGTTAGAAATAATGTCTAGAGAATATTTTAATCAAATGGCAGATGGATGGGATGAGATGGTTGAGCATGATTCAGATATTATTAGGAATACTGTAAGGAAGTGGCCTGATCTGAAACATCCCAGGATTTTAGATGTGGGAACAGGCACAGGTGTAATGATACCTTTTTTGAGAGAGAAATTTGGTGACAAATCTGAGATAATAGCAATTGATTTTGCTGGAAATATGATTAAAAAAGCTCGCGAAAAATTTACAGGAGAAAATATTAACTTTGTTCATGGTAATATTTTGGAATATCCCTTTGAAAATAAATACTTTGACATAATTATTTGTTATTCTGTTTTTCCTCATTTTAAAGACAAAATGCAGATATTGAAGAAATTACATAACTTACTGAAATATAAGGGTTTCCTTATTATCTTTCACTCTGATTCCCGGGAAAAAATCAATCAAATTCATCATAAGGCAGGTACAGATGTCAGGGAGGATCGCCTACCACCTGCAGAAAAAATAATGAAAATGGCAGAAAATCTCGGATTTAAAGTTGAAAACATGGTTGATAATTACCAAAAATACCTGATTGAATTAATAAAAGATTAGGAGGTCTTATTGTCGTGATTGAAATGGAAGTTATTGGTGAAGTAAAGAATGATTTCAAAGAACCAACAGAACTTGATAAAATAAGGGAAAAAGAAAGTTTAATTATTGTAAAGGAAAAATATGAGGAAGGATTATACAGGATAGAGGAAAGAGATTACCTGCAGGTGGTATTTTATTTTCATCTTTCGGCAGGATATAAGCTGAAAGCTCCCAGGCATAATGGTGAAATAAGGGGAGTATTTGCCTCCCGCAGTCCTTACCGGCCTGCAGGTATTGGAGTAACTACGGTTAAATTATTGAAAAGAGAAGGCAGAAAACTTAAGGTTACAATGCTTGATGCCCTGGATGGTACTCCGGTGCTTGATCTTAAACCTTATGCTCCAGATCTTGACCGGGCCCAAAACACAAGGGGTAAAGGAGGCGAAAATAAGCAGTGAAAAATTTTCAAAAATTGAAGAGTGTTTTCAAAGAGGTTGAAAATGGAGAATTAAATACAGCTGAAGCTTTAAAAAAGGTAGCTGATCCAGGTTATGAAGACATTGGTGTTGCCAAAATAGATCATGATCGGGCTCAGCGCAAAGGATTTCCTGAAGTGGTGCTTTGTGAGGGTAAGACAACAGAACAGGTTGTTAAAATCATGAAGACTTTATCAAATAAGAGTGATAATATTCTGGCTTCCAGGGCAGAACCTGAAGTATATAATGCGGTAAAGGAAGTTTTGTCTGGAGCAAGATATAATAAATTGGGAAGGATGATAATCCGAGAAAAGAATCCTCATAAAAGGGAAGGAAAGATTTTAATTATAAGTGCTGGAACCTCCGATTTGCCCGTGGTGGAGGAGGCATATGAGACTGCTTCAGTTATGGGAAATAAAGTAGAAAAATTGAATGATGCTGGTGTAGCTGGAGTGCACCGACTATTAAATAATGAAGATATGTTGCATGAAGCCCGGGTTATTATTGTTGTGGCAGGTATGGATGGGGCCCTGCCCAGTGTTGTAGCGGGACTTGTTGGTAAGCCTGTAATTGCTGTTCCTACCAGTGTGGGATATGGTGCCAATCTGGATGGTATGGCTCCTCTTTTAACCATGCTTAATAGCTGTGCTTCTGGACTGGCGGTGGTTAATATTGATAATGGGTTTGGAGCAGCCTATATGGCGAATTCAATTAATAAAATGACCGGTTTATCTGAATGGGAGGAAAATAGTTAATGGAAACAAAGTTTAGGAGACTCAAAGCAATACTGGATGGCTTTGGTCAGGTTTTAATAGCCTTTTCTGGAGGAGTAGATAGCACCTTTCTTTTGAAGGTGGCCCGGGAGACCCTGGGCAAAGAAAATGTGCTGGCTGTAACCGCATATTCTATTATAAGATTTGAAGAACAGATAAATAAAGCCGGGGAACTTGCTCACAGCATGGATGTTCGCCATCTTATGATAGAAAGCAGTGAATTTGAAAATGAAAATTTCAAAAAAAACAATGAGTTAAGATGTTATTACTGCAAATATGAACTTTATAAAATGTTAACAAATATTGCTGATAGAGAGGAAATAGACTATATTCTGGATGGTACCAATCAGGATGATATTAAAAGAAGTGATCGCCCCGGTCACAGAGCTCTTGATGAGTTTGATATAAAAACACCACTGGCTGAAGCCAATCTAAATAAGGAAGAAATAAGAAAATTATCAAAAAAATTAGGTTTATCAACCTGGGATAAACCTTCTGATACCTGTTTGGCCACTAGAATAACTTATGACCTTTCTTTAAATAAACAAAGATTAAATAAAATTAGAGATATTGAGTTGTTTTTGCGCAACTATGATTTTAAACAGTTAAGAGTCAGACTGCATGATGAAAACACTGTAAGATTAGAGGTCCTGCCAGATGAAATGAGCAAAATCATGTACAGGAGAAAAGAGGTAGTAAAGAAGATAAAAAGTGCAGGTTTCAATTATATTACCCTGGATCTGGTGGGATACCGCAGTGGTAGTATGAGTGAAATAAAACAGGAAAAGGGAGAGTGATAATAATGGAAGCTTATTTTGATATATTTTCAGGAATAAGTGGTAATATGGTACTGGGAGCCATGATGGATCTGGGCCTTGATAGAAATAAATGGGAAGAAGAGCTTAAAAAGCTGGGCCTTGAAGATGAATATGAAATTGAAGTTAAAGAAGTAACCCGGCAGGGAATAACTGGAACCTTTGTGGAAGTGAAACTACATGATGAACATGGACATATACATGGAGAACATGAAGATGCCCATTCACATCATCACGGTCGTCATCTGCCTGAGATTGAAAAATTAATCGAAGAAAGCGGGTTTAGCGATAAAGTTATTGAAAGGAGTAAAGCTATATTTAATAACCTGGCTCGGGCTGAGGCTAAAATTCATGGAACAGAAATAGATAAAATTCACTTTCATGAAGTCGGGGCGGTTGATGCTATTATTGATATTGTGGGTAGTGTGCTTGCTATAGAGATGCTGGGGATTGAAAGTATTGTTGCTTCCCCCCTGCATACAGGGAGGGGTTTTGTCCATTGTGAACACGGGAAAATGCCTGTACCGGCTCCCGCTACCATGGAAATATTAAAAAATGTTCCAGTATATTCAGAGGGAATAGAAAAAGAGCTTGTAACTCCTACAGGAGCTGCAATAATAACTACTCTTGCCAGAAGCTTTGGTTCTCGACCGGAGATGGAAATTACAAAGACAGGTTATGGAGCCGGCAGCCGAGAACTTGAGATCCCCAATTTGCTACGTGTCAATCTTGGTGAATTTGTAACACAAAAAAAAACTCAGTAGTTCTTATTGAAACAAATATAGATGATATGAATCCTGAATATTATGAATATGTAATGGAAAATTTATTATCAGAGGGTGCTCTTGATGTTTACCTGACATCTATTCAGATGAAAAAAAATAGACCTGGTATAAAATTAAGTGTATTGTGTTATCATGAAAAAAAGGATAAACTAATTGACATTATACTTCGGGAAACAAGCAGTCTCGGAGTTAGAATTATAGATGATATAAAAAGAGAATGTCTGGCAAGAAAAACTGAGAGTGTTCAGACACCATGGGGAAAAATAAAAATAAAGGTGGCTAGAAAAGAAGATAAGGTCATTAATCTTGCTCCTGAATACGAGGATTGTAAAAGGGTGGCCCGGGAAAACTCCCTGACATTAAAAAAAGTGTATCAGACTGTTAAACAGAGTTATTTAGAGAAAATATAAAAAAAGAGCTCCCTTTACCGGGGAGCTTTTTATTTTTCATTATTTTTTTCTTTTTCCTTTTCTTTTATTGTTTTGGCAACTTTGTCCTGAACTTTATTTAGAAATTCTTCGTCTTTTTCTCCTTTACTGCGTGTGACAAGGATTACTTCCGGTTTACTACGTAAATATTTGTGAATAAGTTCAATAAGCAGGCCTCCTATGAGTAGTGCTATCGAGGCCTCAATAATTTTATTGTTGAAGTATAGGTGGTAAAAACAGACACCAGTTACTCCACCGACAACAAAAATAATTCTATGCAGGCAGTCACATTTTTTATTGATGAAATTTAAGACTTTAAGATAAAAAGCCAGTAGTAATTTTTTGATTTTAAAAACCTCCCTGTAGCTAAAAAAGTATATCAAATTATATAAAAGATTTCAAGGCAGTTTAGCTGTTTGAAGTAGAAATTTTTTTCTGGTAATTGAAATATGCAATTATATAATTATATTTATTAAAAAATTATTAAGTTATTTTATTAATATAGTTAAATTAATGTAAAAAATAAAAATTAAGCACTCAAAATAGATTAATTTTAATAAAAAATTAAAGAAATTAATAAATTTATTGAAAAATTTAATTTTTTACTTGACAAATATAAAGTTATTGCTTATAATATATTTAAGATATCAATTGGAGGTGTTGCAAATGTTTAGAAAAAATCGCTTTCATGATTTTTTGATGATAGAAGATAAAGGGTACAGAAAAAAAAGAAATGAGGAATTAATGAAAGACATTAAAATAATAGAAAAAATACTTTAGAATATATTAAGGATTTCAGGAGGTGAAAAATATGAGTTTGAAAGAATATTTAAGTATTGAAAGTTTTAGATATAGAAAAGAGTTTAAAGATGAATTAAGAAGACAAAATATAAAAGAAGAATATAGAACTTTAATAAATATGTAGAATAAATGTTGTAATAAGAAAGGAAAAATAAAAAATGAAAGGCAAATAGATGGAAAATATAGTTTGCTTTCCCTGTTATTGAATGATAATAACAGGTTTTTTTTATATTGATGAGATTGTTTTAAAGGTTTTTGGAATTAAATATTGAATAAATAAAATAATTAAACAATTATTGTCAAAAAAGGAGGAAAAACTAATGAAAATACTTGGTGTATCTGGAAGTCCGGTAAAGAGAGGGACTTATTATCTATTGGAACAGGTAATAAAAGGGGCTCAGGAAAGTGATAAAAAAGTAGAAACTGAAATTATACATCTGCCTGACTATGATTTAAAGTTTTGTCAGGGGTGTAATAATTGTCTACAGAAAAAAGAATGTATTATTAAAGATGATGATCTTTATGAACTGGGAGGAAAAATGGAAGAGTCAGATGCTATTGTTTTTGCTTCGCCCTCTTATTTTGGCAGTGTGACGGCATATCTTAAAAATTTAATGGACCGCAGTCGTTATTTAAAGATGAGGGACCATGCTTTAAGTGATAAACTCTGTGCTGCAGTAGTTAGTTCTGGACTACAGCAAGGTGGCGGTCAGAGTACTGTAGAGACAATTAACCGCTTCGGATTAACTCATGGCATGAGAGTTATTGGAGCTGCTTCCAGACCTGAATTTGAAGCAAATATGGTAGTAGGTGTAATGGAATCTGAGGAAGGTTTTAGAAAGGTAAAAGATGATAAAAAAGTCTCAGATAAAGAGGAAAATAACGCCGTAGAAA